>JAUVOB010000122.1 GCA_030599405.1 Chloroflexota bacterium
ATGGCGGAAAGCCCCGTCGGAGATAACACAGGAAGAATCGAGACAGTTCTACCAGCAAGTTACCATGGATTTCGAAGAGCCGCAGCGTGCTATCCACTTTTCCTCTGACGCGCCAATTCATATCCGAGCGCTACTTTACATTCCTGCAACTCGAGAGAAGAGCGTTTTGAATCTTCGCAAGGAATCCGGCCTACAACTCTATTCGCACAACATACTTATTCAAGAGTATTGCCAGGATTTGTTGCCCCGATGGCTGGGCTTCGTGGAAGGAGTTGTCGACTCTGAGGATCTCCCATTAAACGTTAGCCGTGAAACGATTCAAAATACACGCATAATCCGCCAGCTCGGTCGGTCGATCCGAAAAAGGGTGTTGCGTGATCTAAAGAACATGGCTGATGAGGATCCAGATTCTTACATGGCATTCTGGAAACAATTCGGTCCATTCTTAAAGGAGGGGTTGTCTATAGATCCCGACTCAAAAGAAGAAATTCTCCCTTTCCTTCGCTTCCATTCCTCGACCGGCAATGGTGGATTGACGACATTGGACGCTTACGTAGAGAGAATGCCAGACTATCAAGAAGAGATTTACTATCTGCTTGGAGACGACCCTGTTTCTGTTACGTTCAGCCCACATCTCGATCCATTTAATACTCGGCAACTAGAGGTCCTCTATTTGTTGGACCCAATAGATCCGTTTATTACATCGGTGTTAACTGATTTTGAGGGCAAGAATCTAAGAAATATCGCTGATGCGGATCTTGAGTTACCCGGTGATTCTGCTGATGCTGATCTGAATAATTCCGATGAAATTAGTGACACAGTGTTTAATCAGTTTATCGGTCGCTGTGTAACTACATTGGGAGACCGCGTAATCGAGGTCCGCACTTCTAAGGTCCTAAAGGATAATCCTGCCCGTCTTGTCGATCCTGCTGAACAACCTAGTAGCGATTTGCAGCGAGTCTACAAGTACCTTGAGCAGGACTACCAGATTCCCACGAAGGTCCTTGAGATTAATCGGTCTCACCCATTGATCCAAGATTTAGCGAGGCTCGTTGACCAGGAGCCTGGCAATGACCTGATCAATCTCTCAATCGAGCAGTTGTTCGAAAACGCCCTGATTATCGATGGTCTGCACCCGAATCCTGCGAGTATCCTACCGCGAGTCCAAAGGATAATGGAGTTGGCAGTTAGGACCATGCCAGTGGAATTGAATGAAGAAGAAGAGTAAGCAGAATTATCTTTAACTAGTCTCGCCTGAAAGAACCCCTTTGAGAATCGCCCGTCCGGTCTCCTCCGCTGCAGATAATTCACTGTTCTCTTCGAGGATGACAACGACTGCATAGCGTGGGTCATTAGCAGGTGCCAATCCAAGATACCAGCTATTACTGCTACCTGATGGACCTGAAAGAACGACGACCGAGTGCTCAATTACTCCATCTACTACCGCCATCGCTTGCAGGGTCTTCAAAGCAACCTCGGCGGTGAGTACGTTATAGCTGTCGCTCGAAGGTGGGTGAGGGCGCCAGGCGTCGTTTTCATCCCGGATAGCCTCGACAAGCTTTGGTGGGGTGAACAGTCCGTCGTTGGCAAGGGACGCAAGTGCCAATACCATCTGTAATGGCGTAACAGCCAGGTTATCCTGTCCGATCAACGCCATCTCCAGATCATCTATCTCAAATTGTTCGTCGGTTCTTTCGCCAATGCCCAGTTCGGGGGAGGTTGTCAAATTAAATGATTGATAGATGTCGTAAAGTCCATCAAGATCCAATTCCACCGCCAGCGGCGCCATCGATCCCGGACACCGGAAACTGAGTACCTCGGCCCATGATTGGGGAGTTTCAGTTTCAACGGCACACTGGAGTTCCGATCCGTTGACAGTAACAGTTCTAGCAGCCTCTACATCCAGATCATCGAAATCAATTATTCCCTTCTCCGCTGCCATGGCTAAGACAAAGGGCTGAATCGAAAGTCCTGGTTGGTATTGACCCTGGACCACGCGATTGAGCAAGGGACCGCTCTCATCGCTTGTCAAAGCATCGAATTGTTCATCTAGAGTATTCGCGTCAAACGTCGGATGACTGACAAGGGCCCTAATTGCGTTATCCGGCAGAGACAACAGAACGATAGCGCCTTCATTACCATCTAGAGTCTCGCTGGCGAGCTGCTGCCATGTTGCATCGATCGTAAGGCGCACGTCCTGCCCTACTTGCTGATTGTGAAGCAAGTCATTGTTCACGAACGAATCCCAGGGATTTTCTTCGCCGCCCCGCAGTATCCCATCCAAGGCGTTCTCAATTCCCGCCGTTCCATGTTTAAATGAATAGTAGCCTACCGAAGGTCCGCTATAGAGATGGTAGATGCGCCGCGGGTCATCCTCGGATCCCTCTACAGTTTCAGCAAGTATTTCTCCTCCTGCGTCAAGAATGCTACCCCGTTTGATTCGCCTCTCTGCCTCCACTAATCTCGGATTATCATCTCTCACCAAAATCGCAGAACCTCGCACAGCCGTCCAATAGACAACCATCAGAAAAACAGATGAGAAGGCGAGAATGGTAATCATACCGATATGTCGCAGTCGGGTTCTCGCCTCTAAAGAAGGCACGTTGCCTGAGGATCGCAAAACAAACTCACCTGCGTCGGTCCGATATTTGCCTACCTGTGACGACGACAGATTTAAGAGAAAACCAACCATCAGGAAACTCATCAAGAGCGAACTACCGCCATAGCTAATAAATGGCAATGTAATGCCGGTCAGTGGAACAAGGCGCGTTATTCCTCCGAGAATTAGCAAAGATTGGACTCCAAGCACGACAGAGATTCCGGCAGCAAGGTACATGCGAAATGAGTTCGTTGATTGGGCTGCTATCCTGAACCCACGGTACGATATCAATGCAAATGAGATGACGGCTATCAGGCTTCCGATGAGACCCCATTCCTCGGCGACCGCGGCAAAGGTGAAGTCTGTGTGCACGACGGGCACGTATGTTGGATACCCTTGACCGATGCCCTGCCCGACAACGCCACCGGAAGCGAGCGCATAAAGGGATTGGACGATCTGATACCCTTCTTCTCTCGCAGCAGGCCAAGGGTTCCACCAAGAATCAATTCGCAGAGCAACGACATCATAAACTAGGTATGCCACAATGCTCGCCACAAGCAATAAAAGTATGCCGCCGGCCACGTACCGCCAATTTCCTGTTGCCAGATATAGCAAAGTAAGAAAGACGATCAAGAATAGGGCGGCGGCTCCAAGATCTCTCTGCCAGATAAGTAGAACTAGACTGAAACACCACATCGCTATCAATGGAGCGATATTTCTGATGGAACCAAATCGGAAGGTCGACAGTCCATGATTATGCAACTGTTCTTGTTCGTCAAAATATCCGGCCAAGAAGACTATCATTATTATCTTTAGCAGCTCGGAAGGTTGGAAGTAAACGCGTCCTGGTAGAGGAACCCTCAGCCAGAGCTCCGCGCCAAAACCAGTCGGATTAACACCAAAAATAAGGGTCGCCGCCAATAATAGCAGGCCAAAAAGAAGCCAAAGATATCGATAGCGTCGAAAATACGAGAGAGTCGGTGGAAGCAATGCTGCGAGAAGTAGCGCAATTGCACCAAGCACGAGCCAGATGGCTTGTCTATGCAGAAAGGTTGGAACCAGTCTGTCTAATATGACCAGTCCCCATCCACTCAGGAGGGCTATGATGGGGAGGAGAAATGGATCATGTTGGGGTCGGAAGCGACGTAAAACGATGAAAATGGTGCCAAAAACTCCCGTCCAGACAATTACCGGATATAGATGATTCCATGCCAGGTTACCTTCAGCTACCAGACTAAGAGCAATCGCATTAATAAGTACAAAAATCGCTGCAATGAACAAGAGCAGCAATTCACGTAGGGAGCTCCTTGAGTGCGACTCTCCCAGGATGCGATAGCTCAAATCGGATAGCATAGCAAGGTGGGTGACCTTCGGGCTAACTAGCTCGTTTCACTGATATATCTTCCAATAAAGGGTGACAGCTTCTCCCGGGTATCAGCCGGCACCTTGCTCCAGTCAGAAATGAGCGCGAGTGCCCCCTCCATGGCTCGATGAGCAGCGAAGTTCCCTTCCCAGTCCATTTTGGCCTCTATAAGACTGCTTATCGCTTTCTGCGCCGTCTCAAGGTTTTCGGCCGATATCTGTATAACTTTCTCCGCGGTTACGGCGTCCTCCGTCTCATGCCAAACATCGTAATCGGTAACACGTGCCATGCATGTATAGGCTATCTCTGCCTCGGCCGCGAGAAACGCCTCTGGGCTGGTCGTCATTCCTACCAGGTCCATCCCCCAGCGACGAAACATATGGGATTCCCCTTTTGTACTAAACCGCGGGCCTTCTACAGTGATGTAATTTCCTCCCTCGTGGGTAATACCGCCAGCATCTGATACCGCGGTTGCCAAAGCCCTACTCAACTCGGGCGAAAAAGGTTCAGGAATACCAACATGGGCTACCAGCCCATCTCCAAAGAAGGTCAAATCCCGTTTACCCTTGGTAAAGTCAACAAGCTGGTCAGGGATCACGATGTGACCTGGAGCATAATCTTCGCGAAGAGAACCGCAAGCGCTGACACTTACTATATATCGCACCCCCAATTGTTTCAGGGCGAATATATTGGCCCTATAAGGCACCTCGCTGGGCATGAGGAAATGACCTCGGCCATGTCGCGGCAGGAAAGCCACTTTTGTCCCATGGAGTGTGCCCACTGTTACCGTATCCGAGGGATCGCCAAAGGGAGACGTGAGTCGCAGTTCTTCAACATTTTCCAAGCCTTCCATTCCGTACAACCCACTACCCCCGATAACTGCAATTTCAATATTTTGCATGTGTGTATACTCCTTAGCCATGGTGTACAGGTCTCTTCGTTAACATCTGCGATATCAATTCGAGGATGGACCAGGAAATCGCTTCATGCAACTACGTTTGTCCCATCCAATGGTCATCTATCGGATCCACGGTCTAGATGGTGATAATAAGACAGATCGGCTTCTAGCTCATCAATACGCAGCTTCGCGCTAGTCAATTCCGCCTGTAGTTGGTTAACGCTCTCAGGGTCTTTTGCAGGTTCTTCAGGGGACGGCATTGCCTCCTGCGATATGCTCTCCGCCAACTCCTGCCTCAAGTGTTTACTCTCCTGGGCATGAGTCGCTATTTCTTGCCTCAACTGGACTAGTTCGCTTTCGTTCGCTGCTTTCAATACCCTGTACCAGGCTAACTGTTCCAGGCAGGTCGCTGCTTTTAGTTTGTATCTGCGTACCTCGTTCTCGAATTGAACCTGCTCAGAATCCTTTATCGCCTCAGTCGAAGCCGGGTCATGTCCTGGCGTTTTATCTTCGTATTTTGCATTGGCGTCGCCAATTCCATCGGTTCCGATCGATTCCCTCAGTTCCTTCTCCACCTGCTGCCGGAGTTCGCTCTGCCCAATTACCTCCGCAAGTCGCTCGTCGAATGCCAACTCAATTTCAATTCTCGCCAGCTGAGCCGCTGCCAACTCTGCCTGCAAATGACGAAGGATGAATCGCAGCTGCTCCGGGTTCATCGGAAGCTGGTCCCCGTCGATCGCGTGCTCCCGGCTGAATTCCGCTGACACGGGCCTTTCACCTGGAGCTGGCACGTCATCGCGAGATATGGCTCCCGAACGAAGAAGCTCAATCGTTCCCTTATCTAACGAGATAATCCATCCATAACACTTGCCTCCAGGCTGCAAATGAAA
>JAUVOB010000146.1 GCA_030599405.1 Chloroflexota bacterium
CGCATTGGTCGACCCGATGTCCTTATATTTCTTGACGTCAACTACGAGACAATTAAGGAGAGGCGACCGAAGACAACTTTTCGTCCTGCTGACCTAGCCGAGCAAGAGCGGCGACTGGCCCATGCACGAGAAAACTGCAATCTCAGCATCAACACGAATCCGCTTGCTCCAGAGGAGGTGCTCGCGAAGGCGATTAGTTACCTCACTCGCTTCTGAATTTGCTCCGTGAAATTCAAGCAAACAGGTTAAGAGATCCGCTTAGGTGACATAAGCTTTCAAACACACTCTGGGTAGAATCATGTTCCGCTACATGCCTAGCGTAGGTACATGCAAGCGATGCGGCAATATTTATCTCCACCGTGATGCTTTAGGTATAGACGCCTCCAGATACTGCTTCTGGCAACGGACAGTTATCAAGGCCAGAGCGTGACTTAATAGCGTATGTGAACTTTGCTTACTTCTTTTTGTTCAGCGGCCGAATAATCGGCGGGCCAATCCCCCTGAATCCTGCTTTTCCTTTAGCGAAGCCTGCATCTTCAGCGCCTCGGGGTAATCCTCCCTAAGAGATAGCGCTCTTTGGTTACACCGGGCGGCTTCATCGAAATCCTCAAGGCGCCAATTAGCAATGCTCATCTTGTGCCATAGCCTGGGATTTTCCTTCGCAAAGTGAACGGCTTCCTTGTAGACCTCGAGCGCCTGGTCATCCATCCCATAACTCAAGTAGGTATCACCCATTTTAGCCCTTAGCCTCAGTTTGCGTGGGACTGTATCGGCCTCAGAGATTGCCTTTTCGAGCCAATGGACCGTCTCTTTCAACTTCCTTTGTTGAGACCAATAGGCAGCCTCGGCTACTAAGACGTGATAATCAGTTGCGTCGATAGATTCGAGATAGTCCAGGATAATCCTCGCATCCTCCAATCGGCCGCCATAGATATAGATGAATGCCTCGATCATATTGATCTCGAGCAAATCTGGCGCCAATTCCTGGGCTTTCTCGAGCCAGTCCAACGAGGCATCAAGACCCTCTTGCGAGTATGATCCGTCCTTTTCAAGAGAGGCCCGGATCAATGTATAGGCTACCCCGGCAAAGGCATAGGGGCGCGACTCGCCGGATTGGAAGGTTCTAAGCGCGGAGGTTAAGGTTTTTGGATCATCGGCGAACTCATCCACCTTATCCAGACCAACGAGGTAAGCCTGCCGGCCAAGCTGAGTGGCCTCAGTCGATTCAGGCCACTTGGTTACCCTCAAGACAGGCAGCATCTTTTCGATTAGTACTTTTCCCATCCTAGGTCCACTTACTCCGCCAGGACACGCTGGCTAATGCACCGTATAAGATGCAGGCGACATAAACGACAACCCAGCACACAGTTTACAAAGGTTCACCCAAAAAGAAAAGGCCCCTCAATGAGGGGCCTTTTATAGATAATGTTGCGGGTGAGTTTTTCGTTCTAATTCAGAGCGAGTGCGTCACCTTGACGTAATAACGGATTAGAAGTCACCCATTCCACCCGGGGGCATTCCGCCGGGCATTGGCACATTTTCCTCTGGAATGTCCGTGATGAGCGCTTCAGTCGTCAGAATCATCGCTGCGATGCTGGCTGCATTTTCGAGCGCGCCTCGGGTAACCTTGGCCGGATCGATGATGCCATTCTTGAGCATATTCACGTATTCCTCTTCCAAGACATCGTAGCCAATATTCTTGTCGTCAGCGCTTTCCTGTTCAGCGCGAACATTCTGAATGATGACGTCGCCGTTTTTGCCTGCGTTCTCGGCGATCTTCCGCATTGGAGCTGGCATTGCTGCGCGGAGGATCTTTACCCCGGTTTGCTCATCATCGCCGTCTACTGTCACGGCATCAAGAGAAGGTAAGGCATTGATAAGGGCAACACCACCACCTGGAACGATTCCTTCTTCAACGGCCGCGCGGGTGGCGCTCAAAGCATCCTCGACGCGGTGTTTCTTCTCCTTCAACTCGACTTCCGTCGCCGCGCCGACGCGAATAATGGCAACGCCGCCGGCGAGTTTGGCCAGCCTCTCTTGCAGCTTCTCTTGATCGTAATCAGAGCTACTGCGATCGATCTCAACCTTGATTTGTTCGACGCGACCCTTGATCTGATCTTCATCGCCTGCGCCGTCGACGATTGTCGTGTCGTCCTTGGTCGAGATGACCTTTCCTGCTTTACCTAAGTCGCTGATCTGTACGCTCTCTAACTTGCGACCCATCTCCTCGGTGATAACCTGACCACCAGTCAGAACCGCGATGTCCTGCAACATGGCTTTACGCCTATCACCAAAGCCAGGAGCCTTTACAGCCAGGGCATTCAATGTGCCACGCAGTTTGTTGAGCACGAGAGTGGCGAGCGCTTCGCCGTCAATATCCTCGGCTACGATAACCAGGTTCCGTTTGCCGGTCTGGATTAGCTTTTCGAGTATAGGGACAAGATCTTGGGCTGAGCTGATCTTCTTATCATGAATCAAGATGTAGGCATCATCGACGATCGACTCCATCGCGTCGGAGTCTGTGATGAAGTAGGGGCTAATATAGCCGCGGTCGAATTGCATACCGTCTAACTATTCTTGTTCAAACTGAAGGCTCTGTGACTCCTCGACCGTGATGACGCCGTCCTTGCCGACCTTATCCATGACCTCGGCAATTAACTTGCCGATTTCCATGTCTTGGGCCGAGATTGCGGCGACGCTGGCGATATCTTCCATGCTATCGATGGCTACCGCCATGTCGGAAATCGCCATTGACAATGCGGCAGTCCCAGCCTCAATTCCCCGCTTTAGCAGCATGGGATTGGCGCCGGCGGCTACGTTCTTTAATCCTTCATTGACGATAGTCTGAGCCAGGACCGTCGCGGTCGTTGTGCCGTCACCAGCGATTTCGTTGGTCTTTGTAGCAGCCTCTTTCAACAATTGAGCACCCATATTCTCGTATGGATCTTCCAGTTCGATCTCTTTCGCGACGGTAACGCCGTCGTGAGTGATGGTAGGTGCACCAAATTTTTTATCCAGAGCAACGTTTCGACCCTTTGGACCGAGCGTTGTGGATACGGCGGTTGCTATAGTATCGACGCCTCGCTTTAGCTTGCGGCGGGCATCTTCTGAAAAGACGAGTTGTTTTGCCATGTGAATTAATCTCCTTAATCAATCGCTCTATTAGTCCTCAAGAATGGCCAGTACGTCGGATTCTTTCAGGATCAACAGCTTCTCACCTTCGATTTTGATCTCGGTGCCAGAATATTTAGCATAAAGAACGGTATCGTCGACGGCGACATCCATCTCGATTCGCTTACCGTCGTCATCTCGCCGTCCGGGTCCGGTAGCAATTACGGAACCCTGCTGAGGTTTTTCCTTTGCCGTCTCTGGAAGTACCAGTCCTGAGGCAGTGGTCTCTTCCTGTTCTTTTGGCTTGATAACCAACCGATCACCAAGTGGTTTTAGCTTCTTACCCATAGAGAAAATGCTCCTTTACACTATGATTTAATTGTGGCTAAAATGGGTTATTAGCACTCTCGTCGCACGAGTGCCAAATACAAGCAACATTCTAACATAGTTTGAGTGGATGTCAAGCGTTTTTTAGCACTCTTGCGGTGCGATTGCCAAAACGCGGAAAAGGGGTTCTAAAGACCCTTTCAGCTCCCTGATCTGGGATAATTCTGATCGGCTATGAGCCGGAATCCAAGACGGCCGCCCTACACCTGTCAAGCCCATCTAAAGCATAGATGTCTTCGGGAATTGTATCCAGCACCTTCTGGAACAAAGGCACGGACTGGTCGCAGTTTGCTTCATCTTTGAAATAGTAAGCCAACCCGAGCATAATGAAATACGTGGAGTTAGCTACCGAAACAGTGTTATAGCGCTCGACGGCCATCTCCAACTCTGGAATAGCGCTATCGTAATTCAGGTTTCGATAAAAAGCTGCGCCCAAGTGCGCATGACCTCGAACCATCTCGGGATCTAATTCAACCGCCTTCACCAGGTTTTCTTCCGCGGTTGGATACTCGCCGATCAGGAAGTACATCCACCCCAATCCATCCAGGGCATCCGCATTATCTGGGTCGGCATCTAAGGCATCCTGAAAAGTCAGTATGGCTGTCGGGATATCGTTTAACGCATAGAAGTTGTAGGCCAATCCGATGTGAAGCTCGGCAATGTCGGGATTCAGGTCCAAAGCTACCTGGTATTGCTCAATCGCTGACTCGTAGAATCCTTGAAGCTCCAGAACTGTGGCCATATGTTGGCGAACGATTGGATTCTCTGGGTCCAGCATCAGGGCTATTTCGGCCGCTTCTTGCGCTCTAGCGTATTGTGCTGGTCCTAGTTGGACGAGCGCGCCTGCTAGGTAGGCAAACGCCTCCGCATTCGCTGGGTTGATTTCGCCCGCCAATCGAGCTGACTGGACGGACTCGGCAAAGAACAAGTCAGCGTTTGTCGGATCACCTGTCTCTGCCAGGCGTTCACCGTTGACAAGTTGCGCACCCGCCAGGACGCTCCACACCCGGTCACTCTCAGGAGCCAGGATAACTGCCTGCTCAGCCCAAGATAGGGCTTCATCGGGCTTTCCAAGCCTTATAAGCCTCCCGATAAGTGGAATATAAAATTCTACTCGACTTCCGTCTAGCTTAATTGCTTGTTCATAGGCGCTGACAGCGGCTTCATAGTCGCCATCCCGTTCGAGAAGAGCGGCGCTGGCAGCGTATGATGCGGCAGACCGTGTCGGTTCAGGAGTAGGTGGCGGCAAAAACATCTCGACCTGATCTCGTGCCTGGTCGATATTAGCGATGAGGTATATGGCACCGGCGAGCGCCGCCACAACCACGAGAACCAACAGGCACGATGGTCCACGGCGCGGACGCCTTGGTGGTGTTTTTCTAATGACCATGATATATGCGGTTCAGTTCCTAGAGCCGGCTAATGTGTCGAACCCTACGGGCAAATGAGATGATATATGGTCCTATCACTTGATGGAACGTTTTCATTTGCAAAAAAACAGCCGACCCGTGAGTCGGCTTCTCGGTTATTCTATTTACGATCGTTGCTGATAGTAACATCAGCCTTTTGTGGGGTCAAAGTCGCTTACTTTGTTCTTATCCCTTGGGTCGACCACGTTTTAGCCGCCATACCACTCCTACCGGATAACCCAACATCTTTGCACTGTCACCAATCAGCCGGATGAATGGAATTAAGCCAAACGCTCTCGCTCGAGCCGGTGGGGACCATCCCTGCGTCATAGGCCAGAGGCGTTGGGCGGGACGGCG
>JAUVOB010000056.1 GCA_030599405.1 Chloroflexota bacterium
CAGGCCCTTGGAGCAACTGGCGAAGATATTGACTCTTCCGAGAGTCAGTGGGTTCAAGGTGGGGTTACACCCCTGGCGGCCCTGCTTTCCTGGCAGGGAGATTCTGGCGCTTTTCAAGCGGACTTTGGGGAAGGGCGATTTGATGATTTCTTTTCCAGCGTCCAGTCGGTTCCGGCATTGGCTTCTCTCTTAGGTAGGGAAGAGAAGATTTTCGCTCCCGTTTTGGTGGACGATACCAGCAGTAAGGAAGATGCGCCTATTGAGACCGCATCAACCATTGAGGCCGGCGAGCAAGTGGAAGATACATCTGCTGCAACACAAGACGTAAATGCCGACGAATCGGAAGCATCAGGGGGTGGTTTTTCTCTCTGCCCATCTGCCTTTGCTCTGGCCTTCATGGCAGGCATTGTGGTGTTCGTGCCGAGACGCCGGCGTCGATAATTGATGGAAAAATCACGTAATATCATCATCACCGTATCAAGTATCTGCTTGATCTTGGTCTGGCTGTTGTCGGCGAGCCCTCGGCAGCTAAATGCCCAGGACCCAAACCACGTTGCTGTAGTGGTTCGTCTCGACGAGGAAGAGGTGGTAACCCAATGTGTAGCCTTCAATGAAGAACAGATCTCAGGTTATGATGCCCTCCGGCGCAGCGGTCTCTCCGTGACAGCGGGCTTTGATGCGCAGGGTGGGACAATCTGCCAAATCGATGGCGTTGGATGCCCGGCGGACAACTGCTTCTGCCAGTGCAAGGGAGGACAGGATTGCATTTACTGGTCATATTGGCACCAGGTTGGCGATTCGTGGGAATATGCCAGGGTAGGTGCTACCACGTACAAGGTCAGCGATAAAGAGGTTGAAGGATGGTCCTGGGGACCCGGAACAATCTCCCAGGCTATTGAGCCGCCTGCAGTGACCTTCGAAGAAGTGTGTGATTCCCTAGGGAGCAGCGAGATGGGTGTTCCAATGGAAGAGAGCACATCTTCTGGCAACTGGCTCCAATATGTACTGTTTGGGGGCATCTTAGGCCTATTTGCGCTTGCCTTGGTTTATAGCCAGATTCGGAGCAAAAGCCGGTGAACCGGACCTTGACGGCATCATTGTTAGTTCTCAGTGGCGCGATTGGCCTAATCGCTCTGCTATATCCACTTGTTGCTCCAGCTTTGGATGGCATAACATCCCTTCAAGCCTTCCAGGCTTCCCAACCGGGAACATCTGGCTATGCGTTGCTAACGACGACTCTGATCGGGATTTCACTCCTGGCCTTGTTACTCGAGGTGCAGGGCCAGACCGCAAACGCAAAAATCATCGCTGCTCTTGGCGTACTAGTCGCAATCACTTCGGTTCTCCGCCTCGTTGAGACAGCGATACCTGGAATTGGTGGATTTTCACCCGTCTTTGTGCCCATCATATTGGCCGGATACGTCTTTGGTTCCCGGTTCGGATTTCTAATGGGCACTTTGTCGATGCTTACTTCGGCGATAATCACTGCAGGTGTCGGCCCATGGCTTCCTTATCAGATGTTTGTTGCCGGTTGGGTTGGTGTTACCGCTGGTCTGCTACCCCATCCGGAAAACGCGCGCTTGAAGTTGGCCATGTTGGCCGTATTTGCATTCGCGTGGGGTATGCTCTATGGAGGAATCTTGAACCTTTACTTCTGGCCATTCGTAGCCGGAGAAACCTCGGCAATGACCGCGGCCGGAGGTGGTATTGGTGACACGGTGGCCAGCTATGGAGCCTTCTATATGGCGACCTCCTTCGTCTGGGATATCTTTCGCTCCATTGGCAATATTGTTTTGATCATCGCTCTTGGGATTCCTGCCATACGGGCGATGACCAGATTCCGCGATCGCTTCCATTTTGAATTAGCATGAGATTCAATTCGCGGGCTTGGATGGTTTGGGTATTGGTCGTGGCTTTCTTGGCGATGTTCGCCAGGAATCCGCTCTATTCGATTATCCTGCTAGCGCTCAGCTTGTTGGCAATCCAGTACTACGCCAGGATCGAATCACCGGTGCGATCGATGTTCCTGCAGATTTCTTTGGGCATATTACTATTTTCGGCGATTTATCACGCGCTTTTCATCCATATAGGCGACCATGTGCTATTCGAGCTACCGCAATGGCCTCTGATTGGCGGAATAATCACTGTAGAGGCGATTGCCGATGGATTTCGGAATGGGTTAGTTCTCATCGCCTTGATAGCGACGTTCATGGCTCTGAATACCATCGTGCCGAGCCGTGAACTTGTCCGCCTGGTTCCGGCCGCATTTCAAGACCTGGCTGTCGTGGTTTTGATCGCCATTACCTATGTCCCGGAAACAAGACGACATTTAAGAAGAATTCGGGAGGCTCAAGCGATTCGTGGGCACCGGCCTAGAGGATTTCGGGACTGGCGGCCACTCATTCTACCCCTATTGGTTGGTGGTCTTGAACGCGCGATGCGACTGTCCGAAGCGATGGTCGCCCGGGGGCACGTTTCGGAGCGAGCCGAGAACAGTAGAGCTCCAGAAAGGATTTTATTGATCGCCGGATTGTTTACCGCTCTTATTGGGTGGGTGATGGCGATATTGTGGGGAGTGAGTGGTTACATACTGCTCTCCCTTGGTGGCCTTGTACTGGTATTGATAGTAGTAAGAAAAGGGCGACGCGTCCGTCGAACTAGCTTTGTGGCTGTGCCTTGGACGGCTACGGACACCATATTGGTTTTTACATCCTTGGCGGCCCTTATCCTTGTAATCGCACCTTGGCCGGTGATAGGCAGACTGTCACTTTCTTATGTTCCCTATCCTCTACTCAAGATGCCAGAGTTCCATCCACTTGTGGGATTAGCTCTCATCCTTCTGTCTTTTCCAATCCTCATGGGGATGACTACGCAACGCGACCACGATCGAATGACCGAGCCAGATCAAAATGCTACATCGTCGAGGGAGGGGATACGACAAGCGCGGTGATTGAAATCAAGGATCTATGCTACTCTTACCCCAAGGCAGAGAACCCGGCGTTACTTGACATAACAACACATATTGAGAGGGGCGAGTTTATCCTTCTTGCAGGACCATCAGGGGCTGGAAAGTCGACATTTCTCCGATCTCTAAACGGATTGGTTCCCCATTATAGCGGTGGTAGCGTTAAAGGCCGCGTTTTTGTTGACGGCATCGACGTGTTCGACAAGGGGCCTAGGAGATTGAGCTCTGTTGTTGGATTTGTGTTCCAAGATCCAGAAGCGCAGAACGTACTGGATGTTGTTGAGGATGAGCTGGCTTTTGGATTGGAGAACGCGGCCGTTTCTAGCAGCCAAATGCACCAGAGAATTGACGAAGTCCTAAACATCTTGGAGCTGACGGATATGAGGGATCGTCAGATCACCACTCTTTCCGGAGGTGAAAGACAAAGGCTAGCGATCGCCTCGGTTCTTGTAATGAAGCCGAAGGTAATCGCTTTGGACGAGCCTACTAGCCAGCTAGACCCTCAATCGGCGGCCGATCTACTGAGATTTCTGGTCCAGCTGAACGATGAATGGGGTTTGACCGTTGTTATGGTGGAGCACAGGCTAGAACGCGTTGCCAGGTACGCGGACAGAATTCTGTACCTGGAGAACGGCCGGCTGACCCTGGATGAGCCGATGGAACTAGGTCTTGCTCACCTTGATCCAGAGGGAAGCCCGCCCCTGGTCCGTCTGTCTCGGACGTTTGGTTGGGATCCGATGCCGTTAACGACAACAGAAGGATCAAAGCAGGCTGGTTTGGCCAGTCTGACCATTCATACGCCTGAAGACAGCCAAGAAACGTTGTATCCAGTATCTGGTGACCCATTATTGCGAACCCGCGATCTACATTTCTCTTATGGAAACGAAGCAGTTTTGAGAGGTGTAACCCTAGAGGTCAGAGCTGGTGAGGCTGTAGCCCTGGTTGGAAAGAACGGATCTGGAAAAAGCACGTTGCTAAAATGCCTCGTAGGACTCCTCGAACCTGGGAGAGGTGATATATGGCTCCAAGGTGAGTCCATTCTTGGTCACGATGTGTCCGATATTTGTCAAGAGGTCGCCTTTCTTCCTCAGAATCCTGACGACCTGCTTTTCGCAGAATCTGTCTCGGAAGAACTAGAAATCACTCTTCAAAATCATCACCTCAACCCAGCGCAACTTTCCCGGTCACCGGCTGAATTGCTGGAGAGGTTGGAGCTAAGTGACTATGCAGAGTCCTATCCGCGGGATCTGTCGGTGGGACAGCGGCAACGGGTGGCCCTTGGAGCAGTAGTCATTCCAGAACCACGAATAGTGTTGCTGGATGAGCCAACGAGGGGTCTGGACTACGGGGCAAAACGTAGGTTGATGGATATGTGGGACCAGTGGCGGAAGGAAGGTGTTGGATTTCTGCTTGTCACGCACGATGTGGAACTGGTTGCCAGAGCCTGTGACAGGGTATTGATACTAGACCAGGGTGTCATTGTTGCTGATGGTCCAACAGCCAAGGTCCTTGATTCAAGCACCATCTTCCGACCGCAGCTGTCTCGGCTCTTCCCGGGATCTGGCTGGCTGACGGTTAATGATGCCGTGGATGGAATTGGCGACCGATTAAGTTAGAATGTTGGGGCCAATCCGGCAATAGCGGAAAGTAATCAATCGGCCTGCAGGGCACACTGAAGAGAGACGAACGGGAGTGGAAAATGCCGAAACTGACGAAGATCTACACGAGAACTGGAGACGACGGTACGACGTCACTAGGAACTAGCGAGCGGGTAAACAAGGATTCCTTGCGCGTGAAAGCCTACGGAGACATCGATGAACTTAATTCAATGTTAGGCGTGGCCATCGCGAGCGGAGTTGAGAAGAGATTGGCTGCCCGATTGACTGCCATCCAGAACGAGTTGTTTGTTCTAGGGGCGGATCTCGCCTTTCCCCAAGATGCCAATGGGAAAGTCAATGTTCCAAGAATCGAAGATCGTCATATATCAAGGCTTGAGCAATTAATCGATGACATGGTTGAGAAGGTCGGCCCGCTGCAGAATTTCATCTTACCAGGTGGATGCGCGAGTGCCGCGCACCTTCAGGTTTCAAGGGCAATTTGCCGGAGGGCGGAACGAAAGCTTGTTGAATTATCGAGAGAAGAGGTTGTTAGCGAAACATCCTTGCGTTACCTTAACCGCCTCTCCGATGCGTTATTTGTTTTGGGTAGGTACGAGAATTACGAAAAGGGGATAGAAGAGCCACTGTGGGATTCTCGGATATAAACGGTTGATTTTGGTGCAAAGATACCTGTGAGTTAAACTTCTGTTATCAGAATCTCGGTAGAAGGAAGTACTAACATGGATAATTTCGTTTTGATCGCCGTGATCATCTCTATACTGTGGATAGCCGCATTCGCGTTTTATCTTTACACGGTGCGCCAGCAACGTGATATTGTCGAGAATATCGATGAACTCCGAGAGAAACTTGATGAGGTTGAGGATGAAGTTGCCTAGAGTCATCAGGATCAACAAGCTGGTACTCTTCATCCAGTTGTTGATCGTGGCAGGCTTTGCCGGCGCCTGCGCGTCAAACGAAACAGAGGAGCCAGATCTATGCAACGAAGGTGGAGCCCTGTTCAGCGATGAATTTGACGGCGCCGTTGACTGCGACTGGCAACTATATTCCGGCCGTGGTGTGAGCGAGGTAATCGAGAATGGCGTCCTGCGGATCGAGACAAATCAGCCTGGATTAATTGGCTGGACGCTCGCAGGGCAGGAGGTAGATGACGTCATAATCACTACCCGCGCCTACCAGGTCGAGGGGCCGGATGATAATGCTTTCGGGATAATCTGTCGTTATCAGAATCCAGACAACTACTATGTTTTTCTAATCAGTAGTGACGGACACTATGCTATTGGTAAGTTCCAGAGTGGAAGTGATGGCATTGAATATCTCACAGGAGAGGGCTTATATACGCCCAGTGATGTTATTAATACTGGTCAGGCGACGAACGACATTCAAGCAAGCTGTGTTGGCAACCAGTTGAGCCTTTCTGTAAACGGGGTGCTGGTTGATTCAGTGACTGATCCAACCTTCGTTATTGGCGACATTGGCTTAGGAGCCAGTACATTTCAACCGGGGACGGCAATTATCGAATTCGAGAACTTTCGGGCGTTCGCACCCTGATATTGTTATTGCATCCCGATCCTGGTCAATTCCTGGATTTCTGAATTCGAGCTATCCACATATGACGACGCAATGAACATCGGCCGACAGATCATCCCCAGGATCATCCACGCGCTCGACGGCTGGGGGCCAGGTATCTATTCGTGCACTCCTAACACTTAACTGACCAACCAAAATGCCTAACACGGTGGCCTTTCCGGCGAGAATCAGCTGTAAGCGGAATGAAGCATGACGATCGAAGATGAAGTCGTCCAGCAGTTGCTATCTATCAACAAAAGATTCTATGGTCAATTCGCTGGCGAGTTTGCAGAGACCAGACAGCAGCCACAGCCTGGTTTTCACCAGCTCGCCGGCATACTACCGCAATCGTGCAGATCGCTATTGGATGTGGGCTGCGGGAATGGTCGGCTCGGCCGATTCCTATTCCAGGAAGGATTCATTCAAGCCTACACTGGAGTGGATTCGAGCTCAGAGCTGTTGGATATTGCCAAGGAATCAATAGCCGGTGATTTCTGGCTCCGGGATCTGAGTGAGGTAGGTTGTTTACACGATCTAGGTAGGTTTGACGCGGTGTGCTGTCTGGCGACTCTCCAGCACATACCCGGACGGTCGAACCGCGAGAGATTGCTGCAAGAGTTCGCAGAGCATCTGAACGAGGGTTGTCATATCTTTCTATCGACGTGGCAATTTCTTGACAGCCATCGCCAGATCAGAAAGATCGTAGGTTGGTCTGCCGTATCTCTTAAGCCAGAGGACGTCGAGTTAAATGATTTCCTGCTGACATGGCAGCGTGGTGGATATGCCTTGAGGTACGTGGCCTATATAGACGCCAGTGAGATCATTTCTCTCGCGGATTCGGCCGGATTGAAGGTTGTTTCCCAATATCGAAGCGACGGAAAGGAGGGAGATCTCAACCTTTACTCCGTGCTTGGAAGGTGAAAACTGATCGATGGCTCCCAAGCAGAAACAGCTCGTCGATATACGAGAAAGCGCGATAACGCTTGCTAACGTTTCGCGATTCTAAGTAGTGTGAACAGAGACGGTAAGAGATAGAATTAATTGACATGCTTCTTAGCCAGATGCTACAATCTTTGTTCGGAGCCCGAAAGGATGACAAGATATGGGCGTTAGGGAACAATTGCAAACGGACCTGGCAACAGCCATGCGTCAAGGAGATTCGGAGACGCGTGATACGATCCGCTTGCTATTAGCGGCTATTAAACAGGTTGAAATCGACCAGCGCGTCGATTTGGACGAAGCGGGCGATTTGGCAGTTCTAGCCAAGCAGGCAAAACAGCGCCGTGAAAGTATAAAAGACGCAGAAGCTGCCGGGCGCCCTGATCTGGTTGCAGTGGAGC
>JAUVOB010000066.1 GCA_030599405.1 Chloroflexota bacterium
AGAGGTCTCACCGATCCCGAAATGCGCTATCAGGTCTATCGGCAGGCTCTGTCTTATCATCTAGATCCTGAGAAGCTGTCGGGGGGTTATTCCGAGATGACGCTTGCCATGGCCCAGCAGATCGAATCGGCCAGGGAGATGTTGCCGGCGGTTACGATTGGCGAAGGTGCCAAGCTTTTGGGTTTAGAGGTCATTAAAGAGTTAGGTGTTGATTCGGGTCGTGCTGAGATTACCCTGTTTGAGGCGGCTCGCGCCTACTGCGCGGCCGATGAACGGGATCAGGTGACTTCCGACGACATAAGAGCGGTGGCTCCTCTATCAATACGTTTCAGGCAGAACGATGGTCTCAACGAATTCTTTAGAATGCAAGAGGCAGAAGATACTAGGCTGCATACGCTTCTAGATGATATATCCAAGGGCGTCGATTCTGATCCAACAGGTGACTTAGCGTGAAGCACGATTCGATTATTCAGGTAATTCTCAAAGTCGGTTTCACGAGCATTCTGCTTGGTTATTTCCTTGTCTGGCTTCCTCATCAGGCCGTAGGTTTGTCGTTAATCGGACTGGAGATGGGCGAATGGACAAAGTTCCTACCGAAAATCCAACAGGGCCAATACTTCCTGGACCGCATTCTCTTCTACCTTCCACCAATCACGCTTAGTTTAATGCTGGTTGTCTGGACCATCGGCTGGCCAAACGATAAATGGAAAACCTGGGCGACGAGAGGGCTTGCAGTGGTAATCAGTCTATTAGCCTTTCCCCCTATTGAATCACTTCGGTTTGAAGCTAGTGACCAGTGGATGACAAGATTGTTGCTAGTGATATTGGTAGCGTTATCGGCCGTCTTGTGTAGTCAAGCGACAAGGTTATCGCGGAAGAGCATTCAAATTATTGAATGGTCACTATTCGCGGTGCTTGGTGTGTTGGGGGCGTCGCTGCCTTTGTGGACTTTCCTGGTCCTGCGCCCGGAGATATCAGCGATATTTGGCGAGAGCGTCGGAATCGGTCCTGGTCTATGGCTCAACACTATTGGACATCTGATTGTAGCAGGGGTTGGGGGATACGGTTTGTACGGCCTATCTGAGAGGGTATCGAGCCGCAATTCGATCGCCGCCTAAGACGCAAAAAAGACGATGAGATGCATCGTCTTATTGCGTACTCAATTAGGTTGGTCAGAAATAAGGGAGCTATAAAGCTATGTCTGGCTACTATCCCTTCATATTCTCGTTGATATACAAGACAACTTCTCCGACGGTCGTGATCTTTTGCGCTTCCTCATCCGAGATCTCGCCATTGAATTCTTCTTCGAAAGCCATAATCAGCTCCACAAGATCCAAAGAATCAGCTTCCAAATCCTCACGGAATCGCGCTTCGGTAGTCACCTGTTCTTCATCAACGCCAAGTAGCTCGACAACGATCGCTCGCACACGGGTTTCGGTATCACTCATGGGGTGTTCTCCTTAAAATTTTCTCTGAAACAGCATTGCAATTTTAAGCCTGACTGTCGAATTGTCAAGTGGCAAATAGGAATTCTAAATGGCCGGCTAGGGACTGTACAATTATTATCGCATGTACTAACCCCCTTGATCGGGCTTAGTTGCGTTCTTCGACGTGTTGGTTTGATTACGATCGAGCCAGATCGTCAGACCGAGTAAAAGGTAGAAGGTATATGCTAAGTCAACCAGGAAAAAACTATGGTCTACAAGCCCGTGAAAGATCATGTAGACCAGTGAGCCAAAGATGCCGACAGCAACAGGCTTCCAAACTCGTTGAACCGTCGACTGTAACCGGATTGTAGCGCTCAGGAAGACGACGATTAACCAGATACCCGCAGCCAGCCCGAGGAAGCCCAATCTAGTCGCAAAATCAAGCATAATGTTGTGCGGATGGTTTAGGTTGGGCTCTTGCCAGGCGTTGTCGAGAATGTACCGTCCCCTGTAAGCATACAAGAAATTATCCAGACCAACGCCGAAAATTGGGTGGTCGCGCAGCATATTCAGACTTGAGCGCCAAAGACTGATCCGGAAGAAACCAGTTTCACCCTGGAGGTTAAGTCGTCCGGCAATTTGAGGTATCTGCAAAGCTGTTACTAGTCCTAGCAAGCCCAGGAGGCTCAGACCCGCTAACCAGGGCCAGATTCTTCCCCCCACGAAACGGCGCCACAATACCAGCACGACGACGAGCGAAGCTGGGAGGCCTAATAAGAGCGATCCTTTGCTGTATGTTAAAAGTATAGCTGCCCCAATGGGAATTAAGGCCACGAAATAGGCTTTCCTTCTGCGTCTCTCGCCCATGAGGGCAACGGCAATCAAGATAGGTATGATTCGGCCGAGATAGAGGGCCACGTTGTTCGGCGATCCGTAAACCGATCGAAGGCGCATTAAGCCGCCTTCCGCGGTTATTAAATTCTGACCGGTTACATACTGGCCTAATCCGATGATTGCCATTGTCAGGCCACCGAGTACGAATGCGTCGAGGATCGTCCACACCTCGCTATCCTTGATGCGCATTACTCGAAGAAGCAGATAAAGGAGCGCCGGCTCGATGATAACTACCCGCCATTCGTTAGTGGCTACACCCAATCGTTCGGTAAAGATCAGCGAGGCTGTTGCTACCAGAGTAAAGGCCAGCACTGCATAGTCAGCATGAACCCATCGAAGTTTCACCTGCCCAGACTGTTCTTTCCTCGCGGAAGCCCACTTCTTCACGACAGTTGCAGCGATGTAAGCTGCCAACGTCAAGAGCAGAAAAACCTCCACAGGTGAAAAACGGTAGCCGAGCATAGGTTTTGGCATGACATAAAATGGCAAGGAAAAGGCAACTAGGGCGATACCCCAGGCAGGTCGCAAGAATATCAAGACGAATAAGATCGCCAGGGCAGCCATGTAGACAATGAAGGATGGAGCGATATAGAATATCGAAGCCATTGCTGCCGTAAGCGCCAATTGACCAGGATCGCCAAGGCGACGGTAGATACCGGCAGCCTGTTCCCCCCAGGTTAGCCAACCACTTGTTAACACGACCAGAGCGCTTAACGCTGTTAATATCAGCTGTTGGCGCTCGCTCAACTTCCCCATCCAATTGCTTACCCTTGTCGACGAATCCCTCCAGTCCACCTTCCGCGCACTGAGAATTCCCAAGACCAGGCATAAGAAGCCAACAAAGCCTAAAACAACCATCCAAAGGCGATAGCTGTCTACTGGTGGACTGTATCCAACGGTAAAGCCCTTCAGCGCCCATTGATCGGATCCTCTAAAAGCTGTGATCGTTAGAGTATGCTCACCCACATCCAGGTTTGCAGCTACTGGTTCGGTTGAGATGTAATCTTCCCCGGGGGCAGGAGAGTTTAAAACGAGCGCCGAACCTGTGCCGTCGTCTGGAAGGAGATCAGCGGGTTCTCCGTCAACGGTGACATAGAATCGGGCATGATAATCTGCTCGCCGGACGTCGAGGCCTACCTCCGTACCCCAAAATCGCAGGGACGCTGTGTCCCCGCTATCTCCGACATCGGCGCCAAACTCTGGAGAGAAACGCCATTTTCCCTGATAAGTTTGTGATGGCGATTCCTGCTCCGCCCACAAGAAACCCGGGTATGAGACGCTTACATCAGGCAATTTGTGGGCTAGGTCACTCTCTACAGGACGTCCTGCAATACTAAATCCCCACCGAGGATCATCGGACTGGGCCAAGGGCTCGTAATTCTCGAGGAACATTAAACCCATCCAGGGCCATTCTTGTTTAGCTCGTGTGACAGCCTCAACCGACCAATCTGCCTGGGTTTCCTCATCTACCTGGCCCCAAATTGAGGGATCACCGGTCCAGCCACTGGGGAGGCTATTCCAACCCCAGTTTCCGGCCCAAAGTGCCTTTCGTCCATCTCCATTCTTTTCCATGATCTCGCGAAGGAGAATAATGCGACTAAAGTTTAGAACATCGTTATCTACATTCCGATCGTAGGGACCGGTGTCAAATCCATAAGGCTTGCCTGCGACAATATCGAATGTATCTCCAATTCCTGCTTCATATAGCGACCGAAGGTAACGGGCGTCCGATATATTCTCAGGACCCGTTTCGACGGTGGGCGCTAAAGGAGAGGCGACAATCAGCGCATCCGGATCGGCAATCCTGATCGCCTCAGCGGTCGCCGAAAGAATCGCCGCGTATTCAGAAGGATTAACCGGTCGATTTCCCCAGTGAGCAGAGAGATTTGGTTCATCCCAAATAATGTAACTTCCAATTTGATCACCGTACCGATCTGCGAACTGGCCTGCCCAAGAAGCATAAGAGTCTGGATCAGAAGGTGGCGCGAAATCATCTTGAGGGCATCCGTCTAAGAGGGGTATGAGTTCGAGCTCAATTTGGGACACCGCCTCGATAATAAGATCAGCTCTCTCCCAATCGAACTCTTCACAAAAATAGAAAGATTGCTTGACAGACCGCACGCCCATATCGTCGATGGCGAGCAAAGTAGCTTCCAACGCGGCATTGTCATATTGTTCGAGAGCAACATTCAGGCCGAGCCGGACGCTCCCGTTCTCAACCGGCTCCGGAAGACTTGCTGGAATTCCACGGGTTTGGTAATCACGGCTCATCCAGACCGCAATCATGGCCAGAAGCGCTAAGACCGCACAGAACAGGAAAAGGATGGGAATAACCGGCTTTCGGCTTTTAGTCCTCATTTCACATGCTTAGGACTTAGGCAATAGGTTAGATTCAAAGGTTTGATGCCCATTAAGGGTGTCATAGCCCTCACTCAGAAGGGAAATCATCCAGTTCCGTTAGTTGTAGCACCGCGCCGGCTGCACCCTCTCCAAACTTGAGCAATTCAAAAGCGGCCGGACCGTAAGGAGCCCAGGTTGGATTTCTGACGACATTATCGTCTTGCGTGATGCGACGGGCTTCACCGCTGTCTAGATCGATGATATAAAGTGCGTCATCGTAGACAAAAGCGATATCTCGGCCATCGGGTCCCCAGGCCATAAAGATTCCACCTCTAGGAAAGCGGCTGTTCTCGCCGGCCGGTGGATATAGTTGCCTTACATTGCTTGCATCTCGATCCATCAGCCATAGTGTATAACTACTTCTCTGGCTATCTGCAGGATTAGTTGCTCGTAAGAACGCTATTTGGCTAGAGTCCTGGTCGCCTCTCAGCGGGTCCGAGTAACGTGGTGACCAAGACGGCATACTCCACATTCCTGATTGCTCGACAAATCGATTTGTTACGCCATTCGAAGCATCAACCACCCAGGTTTCAAAATCTGTCGTGTTAGGGTCGTCACCTGCATGCTGGCCGAATGCCAGGTAAATGCCTTCTGGGGACCACGAAATAGGCGGAACCCAGACCCAATCCGATCGCGTATTGTATTCGGTGAATGTGTGCAGCCGGATCCGCTGTTCGTCCGGATCTGTCGAGAATGTATCGATAACCCCAATCTCATCGGCATAGCTGTAGGCTATATAACGACCAGCGGGTGACCATACATAGTTTCCACCCCACCAACCATAGGTAGCCGGATATGCCTCAACAACTAACTCCGGTTCTATTTCAGCGAAGCGATCCTGCGGAAGATCGCCAATCCATAAATCATTGTTGGCTACCCAGCCTGGAGGTGTATCTGTGTACTCTCCTGTTGTGTAGGCGATCTGAAGTTCACCGATTCGCTCTGGGTTCCACGCGGCCCACAATACGTTGTTGACTTCAATTGAGCGCGGTACATCGCCGCGTTCAGTGCCAATTACCCACAAGCTGTTAAATTGATCGGTGTCGGTGGTAGCCCGGGTGTAGAGTAGGTGGCTTCCAGTTGGCGATAATGCGAACACACGATAATCGAGATCGTTGCCTGTATTGACGGGCTCGGGGTAAGAACTTGAACCTCGCATGACAACGGCATTACCTCCGCTGATTACGGACAAGATGCCATCGAATTCAATATTGCCCGGCGCAGCGCCGACACCGATCATCAATATCTCATCTACTGCAGGTTCTACGACGACAACCTGTGTCTCCTGCCGCGAGAATTCGAGTAAATCGTGGTAGACGATGCGAACGGTGATTTCCTGCAGTCCCGGAAGCCCACTTTGGATAATGACAGGCGGATCATCCGCACTCATCGACTCATTTCTAACGGTCCGCCTTTGGAAAGGGACGGTTCGTTCGATGCTCTCTACACTCTCTGATACGCGTACGATCGAAATTTCTGTTTCTTCAATTAGTGGTGTAAAGGGAGGTGGATCAATAAGGTCAGTTGGACTATATGGAATGCCATTCTCATCCAAGAACTCGCGGACGTTACCTGCGGTACTTGGGATGGTTTCAGTTTGGTCGTCGTAGTTAACTGTGATAGCTATCGGACCGCGGGTTGCCAACTCGGATACCGAATCGGCACATGCTCCAAGAAGAATTAGTAGCAGGAATACCCCCCAATAGAGAAACCACCTTGAGTATCGCTCTATCTTACCCCGTTTTTCTACATGGGTAGATACGCACCAATCGCCGGGTCCAGTACCGTCGATCAAGCAGTCGTCTTTATGCGTTCTGCTTTCTGCCAAAGCTCTCGTACTTCTCGGGATAAGGCATTTGAAACACGATCTTCTAGGTCACTATCAATGTATTGCTTGATCCCGCTAAAAACAGCCAGCGTGGGAAAATAAGCGAACTCGGCATCGGTGTTTCCGCTACGCCGAGCAGCTCGTTGCCGGAACTCAATGCTACTCATCTGTGGGTCTCGAAAATGTAAAAGCCAGAAGACGCCTTTTAGCGATTTGGCTAATTCCTCTGGAAGGTTCTTGGCCAAGGCTCGTTTGGTATTGCGATCAAGGCATATACCGAGAGTCTCCAATACGCCGTTGCTCCAGTGTTGCGCATGTTCGACGGTTCGCAACTTTCCCATGCTGAAAACAATGTCATAGTACTGTATCAGGCCCGAATCATCCATCTCCACAACTATGCCTCCGTTTTGGATTTTTACCAGGGCTGATCTTACCAGTCAAGAACAGAGACGTCACGCAGTTGTTTTGCTATACAATAGTTAGTCAGGACTCAGAATTCTCTGGGGCGAGCCGCACATTGGAGACGATTCTGTAACTGACACGGAAGACCTTGACGAGGTGCTCCTGCCCGAGATTGACGATTTTGGGCAAATTCCATATACTTCTGTGTTCATTATTCCGAGATCAGCGGCGACTATCCGGTGTTAGAGCGAGAGGTTTTCGACTCCTATCGAAAAGCTGAACATCGG
>JAUVOB010000113.1 GCA_030599405.1 Chloroflexota bacterium
CGTTTCCTGTCGATGTCGTAAAAGTACGGCCCCGGTCACTCGGTTTCGTGCACCAAGACGTACAATAGATCGCGGTTTAAT
The DNA here is from genome assembly GCA_030599405.1 of Chloroflexota bacterium. Taxonomy (GTDB): domain Bacteria; phylum Chloroflexota; class Anaerolineae; order Promineifilales; family Promineifilaceae; genus UBA11865. The sequence continues at coordinate 82 of JAUVOB010000113.1, forward strand.
TGGTCTACTTCCTCTAACCGCCTTATCCAAACTCATCTTTCGGGCTGATCCAGCCGCCGTGATGACTAATAGTGTTGCCTTTGCATCTCCGACCACCGAGGCAACTACCTCTGATGCGTCTTTTGGCAACCGCATGTTAATGACGCCTTGACCGTAGCGTCCTTGGACTGGATATGCAGACATTGGTGTCGCCTTCGCTAACCCATTGTCCGTAATACTCCAAAGATAACCGTCTGGGTCTGCGATCTCCATCGCCACCACGCCGTCAGCCTCGTGCGCCAGCTTGATGCCCATTACGCCGCCAGCAGGTAGACCCATCGGGCGAACCTCTTCTTCGTCGAAGCGTATGGCCTGACCCGCCGCCGTGATCAGCATGATCTCGTCTTCACCGTGCGAGATCCTTGCCCAGCCTAACGAATCATCCTCGAGCACCTTGATGGCTAAAAAGGGCGTTCCGGTTATCCCCGGAAGATCATCAAGTCTAACACGCTTTACAACGCCGCCTAATGTTCCGAGTATCAGGTATCCTTTTCCTCCAGGAGGCGTTATGCAGGCGGTAGCCAGGTATTGTCTCCTAGTAACACCTGTAAGGCTAGACCAGTGGGCGCCATCGCCCATTTCCTGAGTCTGTGGCAACTGGTAGACAGGCAAACTTACAGCCTGCCCATCAGCTGCAAATAGATACAAGATATCTTGCGTATTAGCCTGGAGTAATTGGAACGGCGTTTCACGTGGCTTAGCAGGCATCGAGATCATCTCTCGGCTGGAAGTACGGGCTAGAGTGCCTTCTTCCCCAACCAATACCCATACCATCTCATCCGGTAGCAAATCCGAAGCCGTAACATTGGCACGGTCACTGCTCTCACCCATTATCCGCGTTCGGCGAGCATCCTGATATCGCTCCTTGACAGATAACAATTCTTCTTTTACTGCCAATCTCAAAAGCTCTGGCTTTGAGAGAAGCTTCTCAAGATTGCCAATTAACCTCTGTTTCTCCTTGTACTCCTCCTGGATTTTACGTCGTTCCAGTCCCGCAAGGCGTCGCAGTCGCATTTCCAATATCGCCTGCGCCTGCTTCTCTGTCAGCTTGAAAGCGCGTTGCAGGTTTGTACGGGCGCTTTCGACGTTTCTTGACCGGCGGATTGTCTCGATTACTTCGTCGATGTGATCAAGTGCCTTCAACAGGCCTTCGAGCACGTGAGCCCGCTCAACTGCCTGTGACAGTTCAAACTCACTTCGGCGCCGGATCACCGTAAGACGGTGTTCAATGTAAAAACGCAAGGCTTGTTTTAAGGTAAGCACCTTTGGCTCACCTCTAACCAGGGCCAGCATAATAATGCTAAATGTAGTCTGCATGGGCGTAAGCCGGAATAGTCGGCTCAGTACTTCCTCTGGTTCTACATTGCGTGTCGTCTCGAGGATAATCCGCATGCCGTTCCGGTCGGATTCATCACGAAGATCGGTAAGCCCTTCAATCTTCCCATCTCGATGCAAATCTGCTATCCGTGATAAGAGGTTTGTCTTGTTCACTTGATATGGGAGTTCGGTGACGACGATTCGCGACTTCTTACGCTCCATGTGCTCTACATGAGCTTTGGCACGTACAATGACCCTTCCACGACCTGTCGCATAAGCGTTTGCTAGAGCGTCACTTTGACTTTGCCCCTCTTGACCTTTATAACGAAAGACGAGACCGCCCGTAGGAAAATCGGGTCCTTTAATAAAGCGCATCAAATCAGCGATGGTAATACTTTCTAGATTGGTCCAATGATCGAGCATGTATGCCAGCGCATTAATCACTTCGCCCAAGTTATGAGGGGGGATGCTTGTAGACATACCCACTGCAATCCCCGACGAGCCGTTAACTAACAGGTTGGGGATTGTCGCTGGAAGGACAGTCGGTTCCTTGAGTGAATCATCAAAGTTACTGGTAAAGTCAATAGTGTCAGAGCCGATGTCCTGGAGTATATCGAATCCCATCGACGCCATGCGCGCTTCCGTATATCGCATTGCTGCAGCGGCATCTCCATCAATAGAGCCGAAATTACCCTGTCCATCGACCAAGGGATAGCGCATGGAGAAGTCTTGAGCCATTCTTACCATGGCGTCGTAGACTGATTGGTCCCCATGTGGATGGTATTTTCCCAGCACTTCTCCCACTACACGAGCGGACTTCTTGTATGGGCTGTTTGGAGTCATTCTCATGTCGTGCATCGCATAGAGAATCCGCCGTTGAACAGGTTTTAACCCATCAAACGCGTCTGGCAACGCTCTGGAGACTATGACACTCATAGCGTAACTCAGGTAAGAGTCACGCATTTCGCTATCAATATTTACTTGTCGGACCAGGCCGATTTCACCTACTGCCATGAATGATTACCGAATCGAACTACGCGAGAGAACGAGGCTCTAGCAGGAAATAGAACGGGATTTCTAAAAACCGTCGTCAAATATAGGCGAATTAACAGGGCCTGTCAAACAAAAAACCTCCCGATCACATGAGTGAACTCGGGAGGTTGTGGCCCTGATTAACCTTCGTTACCAATCGTTCGGCGATTCGATATAAATGTCTTCACCTACGATTTTGACCTCATAGTTCGGGACCGGGACTGCGGCCGGCATCGAGAGGACACTCCCATCTCGAACATCAAAAAGCGCCCCATGACGCGGGCACTCTATCGCGAAACCATCCAAAACTCCCTCTGCAACCGGACCGCCATCATGCGTACACACATCCTCAATACAATAATAATGACCATTAACATTGAAGAGCGCGACCGTGATCTCATCGACATCTAATAGCTTGCGTTTTCCAGGGGGAATCTCGGTTACCTTGGCGACTTTTACGAATTCTGCCATGGTTTTTACTTGCGCAGCTCCTGTGGATCTGGCATGCCGTAGACGCCTGCCTTGAGTACTTTCAAAGAAAGTAAGGCACACTTGATTCGAGTCATACTGAGCTGTATACCCAACAATTCGAGGAGATCTTCTTTAGAATAAGCCTTTATCTCGTCTAGCGTCTTGCCCTTGATATCCTCTGTTAACAAAGAAGCCGAGGCCTGGCTTATAGCGCAACCCACACCGCTCCACCTGACATCCGCAATCCGGTTATCATCGTCGACACGGACGTAAATCCTAATTACATCACCACAAAGCGGATTATCCTCTTCGTAGGTGAAGTCTGACGGTTCAAGAGAACCGAAATTGAGCGGGTTCTCGTACAGATCTATGATCTGATCCCTATACATCCTTTCATCCATAAGACAATTTCACTAACTATTTAATATGTTGGAGATCTGGCTACGTGCGATCCGCCTATCTGATCAATACTCGTTTATATACCGTTTAGTCGAGTCTGAACACTTTCCGAACGCGATTGAGGCCGGTAACTAGCCGGTCGATATCTTCTGTGGTTGTGTACAAGTAAAAACTAGCTCTCGCACTGGCCGGTATCGACAATTTCTGATGCAAGGGCATAGCGCAGTGATGGCCTGCTCTTATGGCCACCCCGTCCTCATCCAATAATTGTGATATATCGTGGGGATGGACGCCATCGATGGTGAACGCTGCCACGCCCCCTTTCTGCGCAGCCCCAGGACCAAGCACCCGGATACCTTTTACTTCACTAAGAGCCTCCAAAGCATAGCCGGTGATGAACTGTTCGTAGGCGTGGATTGCTCCCATGCCAATATTGCTCAGGTAATCCACGGCCGCCCCAAGTCCGATGCCCTCAGCGATGCCAGGTGTCCCGGCCTCGAATTTCCAGGGCAAATCGTTCCAGGTCGATCCGTCAAGCTGGACCCTTCTAATCATGTCTCCTCCACCTAGAAACGGTGGCATTTCCTCTAATAGAGCACGTTTTCCGTAGAGAACTCCGACACCAGTTGGTCCGCACATCTTATGCCCTGAGAAGGCTAGAAAATCACAGTCGAAATCTTGAACATCTACTGGCAAATGGGGGACACTCTGGGCGCCATCTATCACAGCCAATGCTCCAATATCATGGGTAGCCTTTACTATTTCCTTGCTTGGGTTTATTGTGCCGAATACATTCGACATACTAGCGAAGCTAACCAACTTGGTGCGCTCGGTGAGATACTCGTGAAATTTCGGTAAATCCAGGAGACCAGCCTCTGTGAACGGCACATAACGAACGACCGCGCCTTTCTCTTCCGCAAGAAGCTGCCAAGGTACTATGTTTGAGTGGTGCTCCATCTCCGTCAGTAATATTTCATCTCCCGCGCCTATGTTACGCCGGCCCCAACTGTAAGCGATCAGATTAAGTGCTTCCGTGGTATTCCTGACGAAGATGACACAAGCCGGATCGGGGGCGTTGATGAAGTTGGCGATTCGCTCGCGTGCGCCTTCATAGGCCGTCGTCGCCTCCTCGCTTAACCTGTGAATACCCCTGTGCACATTGGAGTTATAGTTGCGATAGTAGCCGTTCATCGCCTCTATTACCGCTTGAGGTTTTTGCGAAGTGGCGGCGCTATCCAAATAAACCAATTGTTTATCTCGATGAACCTCTTTCAGAAGGATAGGGAAATCGTTCCTTATTACCTTTGCATCTAACATCATCATATTGCGCAATGTAGCCCTTCATCCACGCGAAAAAAGGGACACGCCAAACGTACCCTAATCGAATATCTGTCCTAACTCCAACCTGATTGAAGCATTACCATGATCTATCCCAATTTCTCTGTAATCCTACTCGAGATTCGTTCTCGAACCCCGTCGATAGGAATTCTTTCCATGACAGGGGCGAAAAATCCTCCTACGACCAATTGTATCGCATCATGTCTGGGGATTCCCCGGCTCATCATGTAGAAGATCTGTTGCTCATCCAGCTGACCAATTGTCGACGCGTGTGTACAGCGAACGTCATCTGCTTCTATCTCGAGACCAGGTATTGAGTCTGCCCGCGCGGTCCGTTCAAGCAATAGATTGCGGTTGGCCTGGAAGCCATCAATGCGTTGGGAATCAGGCAACGCCTTGATCATTCCCTGCCAAACTGATCGCGCTTTGTTTTTCAGGGCGCCCTTGTAAAGCAAGTCACTTACGCTATCGGGCGCGTTATGATTCTGTTGGGTATCCAGATCGAAGTGTTGTCTCATGTTAGCGAAAAACAATCCGGACATACGTGCCCAAGATCCCCTTCCATCCAATTCCACAGATTGAAAGGCCTTGGTTAATCGGGTTCCCATAATACTGGCTACCCAATCAAGCCGCGCGTCGCGTCCCACTCGCCCACGTTCGTGCGTCACTTGCCAAACATTACTGCCAAAGTCTTGTAAAGAGACATAGGTGAGGTAGCCACCATCCCTAACGATTAGCTCGACGACACCGTTGTGAAAAGCTTGTTCTTTCACTGAAGGGGATGCGTACTCATCTATTAGGACAGCTTCAGCCTGGCTTTCTACAATTACCAGGGTATGCGTGAAGGTTTTTCGACCAACCAACCAGAGAGCACTGTGTAACGGAGCGGAGGCCGTTACACGCGCCGGGACATAGAGGAATGTTCCACCCCGCCAGAAGGCCCCATGTAAGGCTGCGAATTTACCATCGGTCGGGGGTACAACTTCCCGCATGAAATGGTTTTGTACCAACTCGCCATGTTCGCGAACAGCCGTATGCATATCGCAGAATATCACACCCTGTTCAACCAGTGTGTCACTGATCTCGAAAGTTTCGACCAAGCCATCAACTTCAAGCAATATGCCGCCCGTTTTATCCTCGGTAAGCTGCTCGCCGAGATAGGCTGGAATCTCGATATCCCGGTCCTTCAGGCTTCGATCCCCATTGATCGAAGGTCCAATTTCTTCAAGTTTGAATCGTTTCAGATCAG
>JAUVOB010000444.1 GCA_030599405.1 Chloroflexota bacterium
ATTACAGAACCGAATAAGCTATCCTGCTACTATCTCGCCGAAGCATGTTTGGAAGTAAATCGGAGACTGCCAAGAAACACGATATCGATGACCGGACTTCGATGGCCCGGAGTTACTGGCCTGACAGCTCATAGTTGGCAAATTTGATAAGGAAAAACTCCATTTTTGGTTGCGATCTAAATGAAACGTATCAACCAACCGACCTGGCTAATCTGATGTTTGGTCGAGAGATACAATGCTTATTGTGACCTATCTCCATGAGGTGTGACGATGAATCCAAAGACGAGATGGGCGACTTCAACAATAATTCTCTTTGCCGGTTTGGCCCTGCTGTTCACGGCCTGCGCCGGAAGGAGTGATCAGCCCAAGGATGGCTTGCGATCAGGTAACCCGGATACGAATAAATATGACCAGTATGAGATTGTCACCTTGCTGCCTCGCGACGCCATCCAGGCAATCGATGACCCTAAGTTTCTGAACGTAGACGAAGCCGACGAGAGCTATGAGCCACAGGAGATGATCCTCGGCGTTGAGCTAAATGGCGATGCTCGCGCTTACTCCGTTCCGTTTCTAAGCTCACATGAGATAGTGAATGATTTTGTGGGCGGCGTTCCCATCGCCGTTACCTGGTGACCGCTGTGTTATACGGGCATCGTGTATGCTCGTGACATTGAAGGGCAGGAGTTATCGTTCGGAGTCTCAGGGAAATTGGTCCGCAATGTTCTCGTTATGTACGATCGACAGACAGATTCGCTCTGGAGCCAGTTGCTCGGCGAGGCAATAAGGGGTGAGCTACAAGGAACCAAGCTGGAGTATCTTCCATCCTGGCATACGACCTGGGAACAATGGAAGGGATTGCACCCAGAAACTCTGGCCCTCCAAAAGGGTTTTAGGGGCAGCCGTGATCCATACGCATCCTACTATTCTTCTTCGTCCGCAGGTGTGATTGGTGAGACTTTTCGCGACGATCGGCTGCAGGCCAAGGAATTCGTTCTTGGCGTGGAGCTAGATGAGGAGACTATCGCATACCCCTTCTCATCTCTGAGCGGTACGCCTCTCATCAATGATATTGTGGCAGATCTCCCGATCCTGGTGGTATTCGACAACGAAACCGGAAGCGGGCAAGTTTTCGATCGACAGATAGGGGATGAGCTTCTGACATTCACTCGATCGGATGAGGATCCTGCCATGCTGGTTGACTCCGAAACAGGAAGCTCTTGGGATTCGTTTACAGGTATTGCTACAGACGGGCCCATGGCTGGAAATAGGCTGGAGCGGATTAAGAGTACCACCGTTTTCTGGTTCGGCTGGAAGGATTTCCACCCTGATACGATGGTTTACAACGCGGCTGGGTAACCAATTCCTGCAGTTGTCACTTACATTAACTTGCCAAGTTGTCGACATCCATTCGAGTGACAGTAGAGACCATCACCTCCATATTCTAGCTTTTTTATCCCCTTCATTTTGCACATTAATGGCTCCTTACTAGTTTGGAGCTGGATCCCCCTTGTGCTAGAATCCCGCTCCTGGAAGAGCACAGTAAGACATGGAAGATGGCGGCGTTGGAAGACGGCCGCCATTTGTTTGTCTCGATACATTGTGATTTATTCGGTCAGAAAGTTTATTGCGATTTTTTGACAGGTAGCGTAGGAAGAGGAAAACCTGAGAACGAGGAACCCGAAATCAGGCGGCATACTGCTGGTTGAGGCAGATTCTGGCCCTACGATGGGATCAGTTATCTGAAAGCTGTTCTTTCAGCTTATTCGCTATAGTAACTAATTATCTCGTGGTGCTGTCTCACATTACTTGAAAGAGCACGATATTGATAAATCGGTGAAGGCGCGACATATCGCGTGCGAATGATCGTTTGCGAATGATCGGAGGAGTGGAGCAGCCAGAATACGCCTAACAAGTCTCGCTAGCACTTTAGCTAATTGGTGACCATTGCTCGTTTTTAATCCGGTTCGCAGGTTTCGTTGGAGGTAAT
>JAUVOB010000180.1 GCA_030599405.1 Chloroflexota bacterium
GGGCTTCATTGACGATGATATCTTTCGGCCGGCTTACCAAGGTTCCCTTAATCGCTGGAATAGCACAGAAGGCACATGGACGGCGGCAGCCATCTGCGACTTTCAGATAGGCGCTAGCCCCTTGTATCGCCGCCCGTGTAACGCCTTTTTCATCTCGCCCGACTGTCTTTGCTTCATCGGGAAGATGATACATTGGTTCAGGTTGATTACTGCGCCGTAACTTCTGGACGAACGGTACAATATCCATCCAACGCCGAGTCCCGATGACCCCATCGAGTCCATGTACTTCTTGAGCAAGAGCCGATCCGTATCGTTGTGATAAACAACCGGCCGCGATAAGGAGTTGATCCTTTCCTTTGTAATCAGCGAGCTCCTGGAGAATATCCAACGACTCCCTTTTAGCTGTGTCAATGAAACCACAAGTGTTTACTATCAACACATCAGCTTCGTTTGGTATATCTGTGCCGGTGTAGCCGTCTCTATGCATGAGCGTCGCCATGCTCTCGGAGTCTACGGTGTTCTTGCTACATCCGAGACTAATGATGTAGAAATGCTTGGCTCTCGATTGGGGACTCATCCTTCGCCGGTGCTTGTCCAAGTCTCATCAACGACGTCCCCCCGTCCGCCGAGCTTCCCCAACTCGACATCGTTTACGGTGACGAAGATACCAGCGGCATTGCCGGATAATAGCCGCGCTTGTTCCAGTGCCTCCCATTGATAGGGTTCGTCGCCACGGCGCGCAAGCCCTTCGAAAACGACCTCGCCGTCAATCGTAACCTGCATCCAGGTCCGTTCGGTTATGTCAAGTCGAAGAAGAATCGACTCCATTGTTGCGGGTAGACTTGGACGTGTTGGCGTCATCGTCGGCAACCTGACCGGATCGTTGCGGCTGGTAGACGTTATGACGTCTCCGGACAAAGGCACCACAGTGGCAACAGGCGTCGTTTCTTCCGTTCCTTCGCTATTTTCCCCGTTGGTGAGGTTGCCGACTGCTTCTTGTATACCTTTGGTTATTGCTTCTGATCCATCGCCATTACCTGTAATCAGGGGGATGAACCTGTTCCCTATTAGAGCCAAGCTGATGACGAGGGCTATGATGATGATCCAGCGTTGGGAAGATCCCAAACCCCGTTTTCCGCCTCTGGATAGATCAACGTTAACCGGGTCGAAGAAGGGTTGATCCTCAACTGGTGTGATGGGCTGGTCACCATCGATGATCTCGTCCGGGAATGCGGCTGTGTCGCCAGGTCGAGCACCTTGGTTTAGCTCGTGACGGGTGAGAAGAGGCTCCGGATCCAGGTCAAGAAAACGAGCGTAGTTTCGCAGATAGCCTTTGATATGCACCTTCGTCGGTAGCAGATCATACTGCCCGTTTTCGAGCGCTTCGAGAAACCGGGTGTTGATTTTCGTTCCTTCGTGCGCTTCAGCCAGGGTAAGTCCCTTAGCTTCACGCGCCTCGCGCAACAGGCTACCTACTTCGTCCAACTCTCTTCACCTACAGAAGACCCCTATTTGGGCCTAAAAAAATGCCACTGGCAGAAGGCAGTGGCATTTAGCATAAGCTACCATGCCCGGTAGTAAAATCACATAAAAGTGAGTAGGCACCAGGCGATAAGAAGCTCAAATTTACTAAGACGATTCCTCTTCGACAGGTTCCTCTTCGACAGCTTCCTCATCACTGGCATCAGTCATGCCAGCATCTTCAGAAGATTCATCTGTCTCCTCTACCACCTCTTCAATGTCCGGGCTCTCTACCAGCTCCTCCGAAGCCTCAACCTCGGCCGCCACCATTTCAGAATCCACATCCTCAGATTCTTCTTCTTCAGAATGTGGGTGGATTTGGACAACGACCTGTGGCTGATAGTCTCGACTTAGACGAACGGTGACTCTGTGCTCCCCCAACTGACGCAGAGGACCACCAGTCACTATTCGACGATCGACATCTGTTCCGAGGGCCTCGTTTAATTGATCTGTGATATCGGCCGTGGTGATGGAGCCATATAATTTGCCCGTCTCGCCAGCCCTAGCATAGAAGTTAAGGTTGGTGTCGTTTATCCGAAGCGAAAGGGCTTCATGTTCCCGGCGCAACTCGGCCAGCCGGACGGCTGCTCGCTCACGCCAAGATTGGGCTTGCTTCAATACACCAGGTGAGGCTTTCACCGCCATACCACGTGGTATCAGGAAATTCCGCCCGTAGCCATCGGCTACTTGCAGGACTTCACCAGCATAACCAAGATTATCTACATCCTCTTTTAGCAGAACCTTCATTGACGTGTTGTATCTCCTCAAGTAGTTTTTAGCAGCCGATGATCGTATCAAAAGCTAAGCATTTTGACAAACTTAACTAACTATTTCTTATACTTCGCTACCACTGGCGTATACCTCATCCATCGAGATTAAGATATTGTCTAGCTCTTGCACTTCCTCGGCGATATCCTGACGGAGTCGTTTTGCCCGCCCGCTGTCTATATCCTTGGCGCCGACAAGCATGGTCTGAGAGTATATCGTACCCAGAGAAGATAGTGTCGTCTCAAGTTGTAGTTGGGCTCGCTCCATGGTTTTGTCATAGGATTCGATCGTTTCCAGCTGACGCCGTTTTACCCTTATAGTCTCCTCAATCTGCTTCCCAACGACCGGATCGGAATCACCTTCCAACCTTTCTTCCAGCTCGCGAATACTAGCCTGCGCTCGATGCTTATCCCGCAGAAGAATGTCCCTCTCGCTATGGTATCGATCAAGTCTTAGGGCCAAGTCGTAGATATTTTCCAACCAATCATCGATTTGACGGGCTGTTTCCGAGAGATTGTCCTTGAGGACCGATTCCCGCCTGTCTTTGATTGCGGCAGTTATACGGCCGCGATAATCGAATGCTTCCTCCATCTTCTGCTGGAGATTCTCATCATTGAGACGCTCCGGCTGGAATTCATCCTGCAGCATCTCGGCAACGACTTTTCGGCCGGTTTCAGGATCTGTATAGCTGCTATATACAAGCGCCGCTTCGGCGATTACGCCACTCAGAAGCCAGACCCAGTTTGGGACGAATCCGGAGAGGTTAGATCCAAAAACAGTGAGCAGCAGAGTAAGGGCGATGACAACAGCACTTTCCCATCGAAAAAAGGCGTGCTGCAACATCGCTTTTTGTGCTCGCTTCTCTAGTGATTGTCGACCATTATTCGCCATGGCGAACCGCGTTAAGACTTCCTCTCCGTACCAATCGCTGCGGATTTTGCTGCCTGCTTGCGTTTCACGCTCTCGATTAGATTAGTCAAATAGGTACGGCTGTCAGGGTCAATAGTCCGTTCTAGAGCAGATTTTAACACATCGGAGCTTCTCTCATAATAACCCAATTGGGCATACGCTTCACCAAGGGCACGTTGGTAATACGCTCGAGCTGGATCGTTGGCAGCGGCGCGCCGCCAATGGAGTATCGCACTCGCCCACATGCCACGCTCGGCATATAGCTGGCCCGTTGCATAGTACGCCGGCGCATCACTTAGACCTCGATCTACCTTTGCGTGATGGCGAGTCTGAACTCGCTCGAAATCAGGTCCGATCTTCAATATCCCATATAGAAGCGCTATGGTAACGGCTGCAAACTGAAGTATGTCGCCAACTGTCAACAATGACCGGAGAAAAACAATATCCAGGTCAGAGCTTAGAAATGAGACCAAATCATCTCCTACAACTTCGGCAATCGCTTCCTCGGGTGGCTTTCCCGCGACGAAGCCAAGAAGCATAACTGTAAAGAGAGCTAATAGAACCACAATGCTTGCTGGATATGCCCATATCTGCCGTAGCACAACGCCGGCAACCAGAATTCCGATCAGAACGAATAGCAGACCGTGCCAAATGACAGATACGAACGGTTCTCGGACGATCACCTCGAGAACCGCTTGGAAAAGAAAGAACTCGGCAACGCCGAGGAGTAGGACCCAGAACATGGTCAGCTCTGAGCTGGAGAGCGGATATCGAAACGACCTGGCTGTTAATCGGCGGTGGCAATTCGGACATTTTTTATCGTCGAGATCTATTTCATGAGCGCAATAGGCGCAGATATTCGATTCCCTTTCCCATACATCGTCGTAATCTGACCGACTCTTCATTCCCCCGTCGTCGATGACTCGCAGGGGAATGTTATCCTCCCATTGCCATTGTTTCTGATGGCGTTCTGGATAAAGAATGGAAGCGGCTGGTGAGGCGGGATTGATATCGATATTTATTGTGTTATTGGGTTCGCTAGCCTCGGTCGGGAGTTGGCCAAGGCGTTCAAGCCCCCTTTTGGCTGGTTCACAGTCAGGATTCAACACAAGGGCATTCTGGAGACAGATTACACGATTCTCATCCGAATCCACGACGCTACTTAGCCATAGCCAGGCGCTTTCGTTCTCCTGATCAATGGCAACAACGCGAAGCAGAAGATCTTTAGAGCGCTCGCTTTCACCACTCTTGGCCGCAGCTATACCATCATCTAGAAGTTCCTTGACGTCGCCCTCTTTCATCGCAATCGATTGGAGACCCCAAGCCACAGGAAGAGGCTCAGTCGTCCTGATACCAATTGGATTAATCCGTAGACCGCATCAGAAGTACTTTTACTAATTGGCTCTTAGCATGGTTACAGAATTGTTCGCGCTAAATTATGATGCCTCGCTCGATTCCTCGGCCTGTTCTTCCATTGACTCGACCGGCATCTCTTCGGCGAGTCCAAGGCGTCTCTTTCGCTCATCCAATTGGATGTCTACCTCAGCCTTACCAAGGGCGTCATCCATCTGCGTGTCCAGTCTACTGGCATACA
>JAUVOB010000239.1 GCA_030599405.1 Chloroflexota bacterium
AGACGTAGGAAAGCTCGCCAGAAAGTTAGGTGACCGCCATCGACGCTGACAACCCTGAGACCCATCAGCATCATTCCCGGTGTCTGGCCGGTCATCAACCAGAAAATAAATGCGTAGGCAAATATAACCGTCACCGCATTGAGGCTACTGATGATAACGCTCGCGGCAGTAACCATTTCTTCCGTAATGGCCAGGGATTCTAGTCGTGGGGAGTCGCCCAATAGCCGGCCAATGGTCTGGAAGATCCAGCTTGTCATGCCCATGAAGACGATGACGAGCGCCACATCGACTGCCAAGGCCAGGAAACGGCTGGTGAAGCCGGCATAATAACCCAGGAGTGAGGACTCGTCTATGGACATCGATCTCTTGCTCACATGGCGAACAAGCCGGCGATCGAAATCGGGTCCGGGTACGGACTGTCGGGACGAACGCCGGAATACACGGCGGAAGGGGTGTTCAAAAAACGTGTCGCTACTAACGGCGCGCTCGCGGATCTCCTCAATCGCCTCGTCGATGATGCCCAGGCTTTGGGCAGCGAGCATTTCCTGGACGAATTCTTGGACGCGCTCGTTGTCTACAATTTCATCCATGGAATCGTCTACAACCTGGGTCAATGTCGTTTCGGCTAAGCCACGACTGCGCACATCCTCAGCGCGGCCGAGATTCATCCAGTGGTTCAACTGGTTCTCTCCCCTCTCTACGGCTGAATGAAAGCGCTTTCTAACCGGTCGAAATGGACGGCTGTGAGTTATGGGATCGAAGACAAATTCCAGAGCCCTCACGGTAGCGTTCCCGACGCCATTGAGAAAATCAAGGCTCCGGTTGATCTTAGAACGCGTGTCAATCACTACGCCGATCGCGAGATGGCGAGCAGCCAGACCAGGAGCCTGACCGAATCGCTCCTCCCACTCTACCTCCGGCACAAGCACCGAGTCCAGCGTTCTAGGTTCTGTATCACTGCGCTCCTCTGCCTCTTCTACCTGTTCTAGCCTCTCGTTAAGCGCATCCACGGCTAAGAGAGCGCTGCCGAGGGAAACCCTGGTTAATACGCCCCTAGTTGCCGGGCTCTGAACCTGACTTCTCCGACCTTCAGTTTCCGGGCTTTCCATATGCCATCCGGGCGTCGCGGCAGCAGGACGGGGCGATTGGTCCTCCGCATCTCCCTCAACCTCCGGAGGTGCAGGAGGTTCGGTCGCTTCAATTTGCTCCTGAACCTCGGTTGGCGAATCAGGTAGGCGAAGGTCCGTTGCTTCTTGGGCGGTATCGGGATCGCCCGGTCGACTATCTTGGGCGTCCTCTCCGGATGTCGACAGCGATTCTGTTTGTTCAGACATGGAAAAAGTATCCTTCTGTACTGCGCAATGTCGCGTTAACCTGGTGTGTCCTTACCATATCCCCGGACGCACCAACCAACAACTCGGCGAAACGTATTTCCAGGTAGCTAAACTGATTATCAGGAATCATATCTTTGATAAGTCGATCATGCTTGGTGTCATCTCAACAAAGTTAGCGGCGGTTGGATCGAAGGATCGACCAGATCAACCAAAACGCGAGGGTGACAATCAGTAGAAAGCCAATCACTAACAGCCAGGTCGCTAGACCCCAAGGCCAGGTAAGATCCAACGATGGAATAAGTAAAGATAAGCCAATCGTAAGGGCCCCTACGAGGATGGCCAGAATGATCCTGTTGGCCATCCGGTTCATCTGTCTGGTGGAGTCGTTTATAGCCGGCACGTCAACTCGCACTTCTAGATCGCCGCGCTCCAGTTGGCCTAGTATGCGTCTACTTTGGCGCGGGAATCCTGTGACAAGATCGAACCAACCGCTCGCATCCCGCAATAAACCAGGACCCCATGAGGTTGGATTAATTAGGCTGATTAAGAAGCGACTGACGTATGGACGCGAGACTGCAAATACATCGAAATCAGGGGCAAGCCTTTTGCCAACACCTTCCATGACAACCAAGGTTTTCAGCAGCAACAAGTAATCGCTAGGTATCTGCAGGTGGAATTCGTATATTATCGGTTGAATCTCTCTCAGCATTTGATCGACGGCTATCTGTTTCAAAGGCAAGCCGTAATATTTCCTGAGTAAGCGGCGTAGGCTGCGTTGCAAACCAACTTCGTCGACCGACGGACCGGCGATACGCATTTGGATAAGCTGTTCGACAATGGCCTCTACGTCAAAACGAATGACGGCTGTGTATAAGCGGATCAGCTTGGTTCGATCGGAATCATCCAGATAACCTACTGTTCCAAAATCCATGAGGCCAATCACGTCACCAGGGAGGATAAACATATTTCCAGGATGGGGGTCGGCATGAAAGAAACCATCCTCAAGAACTTCCTTGATCATGAAATGCGCCGCATGCATCGCGATGCGATCGCGGTCATATCCCTCCTGATCGAGCCTCTCGATGTTATCTACTTTTATTCCTTCGATGCGTTCTTGCACTATGAGGCAACGAGTTGTGTGCTCCCAGTAAACCGAGGGGATGTAGAGATACTCTTCCGTTTCGAAGTTTACGCGGAGTCGATCGGCATTTCGTCCTTCGCGTTCAAAATCTAATTCTGCTCGTAGAGCCACGGCGAACTCATCAGCCAACCCGACCGGATCATATACTCTTGTCGATGTAATCCGCTCGGCTGCCTGTCTGGCTACGTCTCGAACAATCGCCAGATCAATCTCAATAACCTTTTCGATATTCGGTCGCTGAACCTTGACGATGACGTTGGTACGGTCTGGAAGTAATGCGGCGTATACCATGGCCAAGGAGGCTGATGCAATGGGGGTGGGATCGAAGGCAAGGAAGACGTCCTCAATGGGCGCTCCCAGCTCTCTTTCAATCAGCGGCCGGACCTCCTCCCAAGGGCTAGGTGGAACATCATCCTGTAACTTGCTTAACTCCTCAATGTAAGCACGGGGCAGTAATTCGGGGCGTGTGCTGGCGATTTGTCCAATTTTGATGAACGTCGGACCAAGTTCTTCCAGAGCGAGCCGTAGATGAATGGCCGCAGAACGCCGGGTCACCGTTTGTGGCTCGCGGCGTAGCAGGCGCAATGGAAAGCTAAGAGTATTTTCGAGACCTAACTCCGAAATAATGGCACCAAATCCGTGCCGGGCCATTACCTCAGCGATCTGTCGATAACGATTGAGCTGGCGGGGTCTTAAGAAAAGCATGGACGTTTATATCGGGTGGTTAGCCCGCACGGTCGACTGTTCAGTACCTTTTATTCAGTGGAATCTCATCAATGAACTTAACTGGATTGGAATAACCAAAATCGTTAATACTCTATCGGTGGTTATCCAGTTTCTAACTGTCTGGGTGTGATCTTACACGCTTTTGACGAACTTATCATACCACGGTTGTAGATGGGCTGACTTCACACAATAAAAATGGAACTTCTGACGCCAGAAGCGAGCAGACGGATTGAGACGATGGATGATGGTGCCGGTTCCTTCGCCCCTTTATTCCTAGAGCACGGCTCGTACTTTGACTCGGTCGTTCTGTGCTAGATTTGCTGATTTCACATACTTGTGTGGTTGTCTCCTACGCGCAGTGTACAAGAGCATCTGCATAGGAATGGCGGAACAGGTAATGCCTGTCGATTTCATGCTTCCAACGGTCCGAAGACGGGGCATCTGGGCGGTACTGCTAGGCTGGGCCATCCAGTAGATCCGTGTCCGCGGCAGGCCATGCGCGCGGCTGGATT
Source organism: Chloroflexota bacterium (assembly GCA_030599405.1). Lineage (GTDB taxonomy): Bacteria > Chloroflexota > Anaerolineae > Promineifilales > Promineifilaceae > UBA11865. The sequence goes on from JAUVOB010000239.1 coordinate 3,714, forward strand.
GCCAGGTTGATAATCAACGCCTGCGCCATTATTACGACGAGTTGGGCTTTACCTGTCGTCGCGAGGTCGTCGACCGCGATTATGCGGCCGCCTTATGCGAGTTGTTTTTGTGACGAA
>JAUVOB010000001.1 GCA_030599405.1 Chloroflexota bacterium
AAAGGCCAATCCGTTTATACATTAATTCGCCTGGTGGGCAGGTATATTCTGGTATGGCTATTTATGATACGATGCAGCAAATTGAGTGCCCCGTCTCGACGGTAGCCCTGGGACTCACCGCGAGCTTTGGCACAGTCTTGCTAACAGCCGGAACCAAAGGCTTGCGTTACGCGTTGCCGAATACCACGGTTCACATGCACCAACCGCTCGGCGGGGCGCAGGGCCAAGCCTCTGATATTGCCATTCAGGCCAACGAGATTTTGCGACTGCGTAAGTCATTGAATGAGATCCTTAGTAAGCACACGGAACAACCGATCGAGAGGATTGAAGAAGACACCGATAGAGATATCTTCATGAACGCTACGGAGGCTCAAGAGTATGGATTGGTTGACGAGGTGTTGACCGGTCCAGGAGAAGAGACCGAGGAATGATCTTGCATTCCCTGATGAGACTTCAGTGACAAGCAGCTACCCTAGTTTGCTCTGTGGTACGGTGTTATCTATAATTTTACTTGATTGGGTCAGCTTGGGACTATCTAAGCAACCCAGAGCATAGAAAATGCATAACGCCGCTACCCGTCTCGTCTTGATCCAGGTTGCTTGGGGGCATTAATGAACCGCTCCGGGCTCAGACGGTTGATACGGGTAAGTATCGGATTGCTAATAGTAGCGATCCCAATGCTTGCCTTTTTCTCAACCCAAACATTTCCCACGGCTGAGTATTTGGTTCAGGCGGCGCCGCCGCTTGAATCTAATGCCGTGGCTTTAACGACCCAGGAGACGCAAACGGCTGTAGCTGAGACTCAAACGTCGTTTGCAGTGACTGTGCAGGCGGCGGGAACCCAGACGGCTGTGGCTGGAACCCAGACGAGCATCGCGCGGACACAAACCGCTGTGGCATCGACCCAGACAGCCGTAGCCCAGCCATCAAGCACAGCCATATTTGTCGATGCCTTCGAGCCTAACAACACTATCCAGACTGCGTACACTACCGCGCCTGATGCGGTCGCGCTCACGAACATCACCTTATGGCCAACTGGCGACATCGATTACTTTAGTTTCTCGGGGAAGGCGGGTTCGGCGTACCAGGTACAGACCAGCCATCTCACGGCCGGTTTGGACACAGTCCTTACCGTTTACGATACCCAGGGAAATGAGATCGAAACGAACGATGACTACGAGCCCGATAATCGCGCGTCGCGGGTTACTTTTTCAGCCCACGTGAACGGTTTTTACTTCGCCAAGATCGTTAACATAAACCCCGGCGATCCGGCCAACCTGACCTATCGTTTCCAGGTCCAGCAGATCCAAGGCACCGCCACTCCGACAGCATTTCCAACAAGTACACGCGTGCCCGGCCCCGATATCTGTGAATACAACGGCGATTTCGACTCAGCTTGTCTAATTGGTACAGGGCAGCCGCTAGATATGAACTTTGTTCCTCTTCACGGCGAAGGACCTGACAACGATTTCTTCCGGCTTTGGGTGAAAGCGGGCCTTTACTATACCTGCCAGTCGTTCGATCTTTCAAGTGTTAATGACACCAACATGATCGTGTACGATCAGAATAGAAACGGCCTGGCTGGCAATGACGACAAGGCTCCGGGAGATCTGGGCAGTATGGTGAGCGTGCCTGCTACCTATACCGGGTGGTTGTTCATCTTGGTAGGGCCGTATGCACCCCCAGAATACGCCTTGTCGTACTTATATACCTATAGTATCAGGTGCGATGAGACCGTTCCCACACCGACGCCTACGTCGCCTCCCTATATTCCTCCCCCAAGCAGCGGTGGGACGCGTCCTCCTACGCCAACGCCTATTGTCTTTCCGACCTTCCCGCCGACACCGACACCCATTACTTTTGTGACGCCTCAGCCAACCCCGAGGCCGATTATTCAGGTTATCCCGCTTCCAACGAACACGCCGGTTTCAGTATTTCAACCAACGATCGACCTAAATCTCACCGTCTATTTTGATCGGAACGGCAACTTTACGCCCGAGCTGACCGAAGGTGTGGAGGATGTCGCCGTGACCATCTATGATAACGCCACCGCGGAACTACTGGCCTTTGGCTATACAAATGAAACAGGGGCAATTCGCTTCGGCGCTTTGGCAGTGTCAGGACCGGTCCGCATCTCAATTCCATTCCTTCAATTTAACCAGGTTGTAACGAGCGATTCGACGATATTCATTCGAATTGCGCCTATGCAGCCGTTGCCGCCTGGTGGATCATAAAGTGAATCAAGAAATTCAGGACGTATCTCAGGAACCTCGGGGCGAGATACCTGGGCCAGAAGAGACTCAAGAGACAGGCTGGCAAGCTCGCCTTCGACCCTTATTGTCGAATCAGCCGGCGCTGATCGTGGTCATTATTGCCACGGTCGGCAGTTTGGCTTTGCTATGCCTTTTTGCATATTTACTCACCAGGTCGGACGAAGAGACGGAACCAACCCCTACTCCTTCGGAGATTATCGAATCGGAAGTTGATACCGATATCTTCGAGTATGTAGCGGTCAGCGATTCAGGCGCCATAAGCGTTACGATGGAAACCCCGATTTTCATCAGGATTGGCGGTGAGGAGTTTACAGTTCAGGCGGAGGTTGTTCCCGAGGACGAGCCCTGGGATCCGGAAGTCCCCAATGAGACCACGGCCATTTGGGTATACGGCTCGGTTATCAACTATATTTTTGGCCTCGATAACACGAAGGATAATAAGGAATTACTCGAGAGCATGGCATTGGGGGATGAAATCGTCCTGACCTCGCGAAGCGGCGCCTCAACGACCTTTACTCTAAGCAGCCGTCAAAGTCTGAGTAGGGCCAATCGTGATACCCTCGCCCAACGCTCACCAGCCGTTACGATCATCCTGGATAGTGACGATCCCGAAGAACTTCGTCTAACGGTAAAAGGCAGATACGCAGCATCTGACCTAAAGAATGTTTCTGTAAACGAGCAGGTTGTAGAGTTGGGAGAAACCGCCCAACTCGAGGGACTGCAAATCACGGCTAACAGTGTCAGTTATCAAGCCGGTCGAGTTGAGGTTCCTAACGGCTTTATGTTTTACACGGTTGACTACCAGGCCCAGAACGTCGGGGTCGCACGCGTCGATTCGGGTCAATTGAACATGGTTCTTATCGACGATTTGGGAAACCAATACGCATTGAATCCGATTGCCTCCCAGCTGGGTAATTATCCGATGCTAAGCGGCACACTGGAACCTGGAGAGACATCTATCGCCACAGCCGGCTATCAAATTCCTCTCGGATTAAATAGCAGATTTTTACGCTGGCAGGTGTCACGACTTGATTCGGGGAGCCAGATTCAGGTAAACATCCCATTCGCCGAACAGCAGGCAGCCGCCCAACAAGCGAACACGCAAATTCAAGAGGCCAACATTTCCGAAGATGGCAGTAGCCTGATAATTGTCGGGCAGATTACCAACTTTGGGGAACAGGAGTTGATCGTCGACGTTGGCGATCTATCATTGACAAGCCAGGGAACTGTCTTCTTGATGTTATCCGTCAATCCTTCATTTCCCTGGCGAGTGGGAGCAGGGCAGACCATCCAGTTCCTGGTCACTTTCCAGAGACCTCTCGCTGACACGGCAGTTTTCACCGTGCTGAATCAATCCTTCCAGCTGACAGGACTACGTTAGTAGTAAATCGTTGCTATCCGGTGAGTCGCGCTCCGGCCGGCTACGCTTTGTCGTTCTTGAGAAGGGACTCTAAAGAAGATGTCTGGCGGGAGCCACGGCTGGTCATGTAGAGGAGCAGACCAGCGGTGATTATCAGCACACCGATCAGCAAGCCACCTAATTGTATGGGTCCAACAAATGGGCGGTCGAAAGAGGGATCAACGTGAGTGCCGATCCCGATGAGATCGGACACGCCTGAAACATAAGCAAAAACCAGACCGGTGGCTCCCATTCGTATTCCAACGTCCGCCTGCAGAGATCGTGGTGTATCGGCAGATCGTAGACTGTGGATTCGCAAGAAACCGGCAATGGTCAGTAGCGTAAGCCCGATGAGCAACTGAAACATCTGCACCATGCCAAAACCAGGTGTCAGATCCAAGCCCATTATCTCGGCTCCGAGGGAGATCAGGCTCAATACCATTCCTAGAACGGCCAGTATCAGGCTGAAGATAACCTCGAGTTGAGTTACCAAATCCTTTCTCATGCGGACACCTCGCCCGATGTTATAAGCAGGAGCACGGCACAACTGGCGGCATAGAAAACGCCGCGGCGAAAGCGGCGTTTTTTTGATCTGGTCGGGGCAGCGGGATTTGAACCCACGACCTCTTCAACCCCATTGAAGCGCGCTACCAAGCTGCGCCATGCCCCGAATCGCTGGCATTGTAGCAGAGCGGAATGGGGGGCGCAAACCAGACTAAAGTAGACTTGACTACCTAAACCCGCCAAAGACTCCAGGTGTACCTGCCTATCTTTATCTCGAAACCTATCAATTGGCATCTGGCTGAGCAAAGCGGACGCAGGATCAATGCCTATTAGGTCTGGATCACTCAAAATCCGATGGCAGTCTTTGACTGGGCATAAGTCGCTCGCTTAGGATCTTGCCCCTCGGGCACAATTGACCGTCACTCTCCAAGACCATAGAATACACAAGCTGTAAATCTACTCGCTACTCGCGATCGCAAAATGGTCGCGAAAAGATGCTGTTTATATTGAATCGCGTAATATGTGGACCTGTTTATTGCTTTAATCCGGGCGGCTATCGCCAGGAACCAGGCAGAATAAAGGGAAGGGGTTCATGGAGGTCACAAGAGCTGTTATCGCTGCCGCCGGTCGGGGCCAACGAACATTGCCCCTCCAAACACTGGTCGACAGCGATGGGACCGAGAAATCTGTTTTATGCATCCTCATCGAGGAGGTATTGCGAGCCGGCGTAGAAGAGATCTGCTTCGTTGTTCGGCCTGGTGATGAAGTACCATATGCGCAAGAAGCAGCGAAATATGGCGGCCGAATTCACTTTGTACACCAGGAAGAGCCATTGGGGCATGGGCATGCCGTCTACTGTGCCCGGAATTTTGTCGGAAACTGGCCTTTTCTCCACCTTGTAGGCGATCATCTATATGTCAGTCACAGCCGCGATAGCTGCACCCAACGCCTGGTGCGGGTGGCCCAGAGTGAAGCTTGCTCGGTGTCGACCGTACAAGCTACGCGGGAAAATTACCTGCCCTATTATGGCGCTGTCGGTGGGCAGCGAATCAGGGAGAAGGCCGATATATACCGGGTGGAAAGCGTCATCGAAAAGCCCACGCCAACGATTGCTGAGCAACGCCTTATGGTTCCAGGTCTTCGTGCAGGGCATTACCTGTGTTTCTTTGGCATGCACGTGCTGATGCCGGCCATATTTGATATTCTGGAGGAGCAGGTTGGGGCCGGCGACGGGCAGATTGAAGTCACACTGGCCGATGCGCTCTCGGAATTAGCCCGGCGCGAACAATATCTGGCCCTGGAGATGCACGATCGGCGATATGATATTGGCGTTCGGTATGGCTTGATGACCGCGCAATTGGCCCTAGCCCTAAGCGGCCAGGATCGCGACCTTGTCCTAACCCAGCTTCTAGAACTCCTCGCTGGGCGTGAACTTGGCCGGAAGGCTGATTGAAAAACTAATCATGAGCCACCTGATTGAGATAATCACTGCCTCAGATCCAGATATCCGAAATCGTTCGTTGGATGCCTTCTGTCGCACCGCTTCAAGGGAACTATTGTTAGCTGAATGCACCGCTCTCGACGAATTCCGTCGACAGAGCGACAATCTCTACGAGCGTGTCCGTGCTCTATTCTTCCTGTACGCCATTCATCGTTTTCACTTACCGCTTAAAGAAGGTATGGATCAGGGGGGCATCATACCCTTTGACGGTTACATGAACTTGCTGAACCGCCGATATCAGGAAGCGATCGAGGTGTTCGTTGCCGAACAGGTCGGGGAGGGGCCCAACGACAGCATATCCAGCGCTCTGGCTGTAGCTTATCGAGGCTTGGGCTTTCAAACGCTAGCTGACCAGGTGCGTCGAAGCGTCCGTTCGGTATGCGGCAACCAGTGGATGTTTCGCACGGGTCATCCGGCCGATCACCCATTACGCGTCCGGCATGAGCTGAGACGTCGCCAGAACGATATGTTTCCCATCCTGCGGGAAGTGACCCCGGTGCGAATGGATCTCACCCACAGTGGTTGGAGTGATATTTTCTTCTTGGGCATGGATTTTCCAGAAGGGGCGCGGGTAATTAACACGTCCATTGATCTAAGCGTGCGCCATAATGGCCGATCTACTCCACCTGCACCACCCGTGGAAGCTTACTTCCGGGTCATCGATGAACCGCTTTTACGCCTGACAAGCGTCGACCTAGGGGCAACGGCCGTCGTTACTTCCCTATCAGAGATATTTGATTTTGCCCGTGATTACCTTGGTTTGCTCAAAGCCGCGGTGATCGCCTCCGGCATTGTACCCCCCGGCATGGAGGGCGCAGGCCAACCATTGGCCGATCTGCTTGCCCAGCTGGTAGGACCGGGATATGGCATAGAAATAGTCAGCCGGGTGAATGACATACCAAAGGGTTCTCGTTTGGCGGTGTCCACGAGCTTACTAGCCAGCCTCATCGCCGTCTGCATGCGGGCGACGGGACAGGCCGAAAATCTTACGGGAAAACTTAGCGAGAATGAACGCAGGCTAGTGGCGGCTCGGGCAATCCTGGGTGAGTGGCTGGGGGGATCCGGAGGTGGCTGGCAGGATTCAGGCGGTGTTTGGCCGAGTATGAAGCTGATTAGTGGAGAACTTTCCGGCCCATCTGATCCGGAATACGGCACAAGCCGGGGGCGGTTACTGCCCAGTCACCGAATTTTCACGGACGATGAAGTGTCGGCTGAAACGCGTCGCCAATTGCAGGACAGCCTGGTTCTCGTTCATGGGGGTATGGCCCAAGATGTAGGTCCGATCCTGGAAATGGTAACGGAAAAATATCTGCTTCGATCGGAGGCGGAATGGGCTGGACGACAGGAGGCGATAAGCATCCTGGACGAAGTGGTTGAACTTCTACGCCAGGGCGATGTGCAGGCCATTGGCAATGCGACGGACCGCAACTTCCACGGACCGATCCAGACGATCATTCCCTGGACCGGCAATTTGTACACTGACCTGCTCAACCAACGGGTGAAGGCGGAGTTCGGCGACGATTTTTGGGGTTTCTGGATGTTAGGTGGCATGGCCGGCGGCGGAATGGGTTTCATTTTTAATCCGCTACGCAAAGAAGAGGCTCAAGACCGATTGCAGCATATCATGAGCGAGACGAAGCAGGAGCTTGAACGGGCTGTTCCATTTGCGATGGAGCCTGTTGTTTACGATTTCTCCATAAACGAGCTGGGCACCTATGCCGAGCTATCGGTTGGCGATGCAGCCTTGATGCCGCCCGGCTATTATGCCCTTATAGTGCCGAGTCTCTTGCGGATGGATATGGGGCGTCTTCCACTATTCCGTCGTGCAGAATTAGATCGTTTTGGCGAGGCATGTCGCAATGAACCCGAATTGGGGGGCATGGTCCAGATGCTGTTCGATCGCTTGCTGCCGCGAGAGCTTGACGATGGCGGCTCGGTCCAAGATCTCGACACGCTCCTGAATGAATTTGGCTTCGACCGCATGCAGCACGAGCAGATACGCGCCGATCTGCGCGGCGGCCGGATCGGTCTGGCCAAGAATCGACTGCCCGTCAATAGTCAGATCGAAGATGTTACTCCGGAAGATTTGTATGATGCCACCGGTGGTATGGCCGAGGTATGGCATGACCTGGGTACGGATGCCATGGCCAACGGCGCAGTAGCTGTCGTGTCCTTGGCTGGAGGTGCGGGAAGCCGCTGGACCAAGGGCGCAGGCGTTGTAAAAGCCCTGAATCCTTTCGCGAAGTTGGGTGGCGTACATCGAAACTTCGTGGAGGTGCATCTTGCCAAGAGTCGTCGCATGGGACGGAAAGTCGGAAAGACAATACCCCACGTCATCACAACCAGTTATCTGACTCATGATCCAATCGCATCTTACCTGGCCCGTGAGGACAACTATCACTATCCAGGACCCCTTTTACTCTCTCCCGGTAGGGTTGTTGGCCTGCGGATGATTCCCATGGTACGGGATCTTCGTTTTGCCTGGGAGGAGACGGCTCAGCAGCTCCTTGATGAACAGGCCCAGAAGGTGGTCGATGGCCTGCACAATGCGCTGATCGGCTGGGCGAGACAGATGGGAGAAGGAAATGACTATTCTGATAACCTACCGATGCAGTGTCTGCATCCAGTAGGACACTGGTATGAGATTCCCAACCTCATGCGTAATGGCGTATTGGCCCGATTGCTGTCCGTTCGGCCGGAACTTCAATACCTCATGGTCCACAACATCGATACATTGGGTGTGGACGTCGACCCGGCGATTCTTGGGTCTCACATCGACAGAGGCTCGGCCTGGACGTCGGAAGTTATCACCCGCCAGATAGAGGATAGAGGCGGCGGATTGGCCCGAGTCGACGGCCATGTTCGCCTGATTGAAGGACTGGCCCTACCCCGCGAGGAAATTGAATTCGATCTTTCTTACTATAACACTAACACTTACTGGATATCCATTGACCGGCTGTTGGAACTGTTTGGTCTTACTCGCGCTGAACTTGACGATGAGGTACTTGTGGCCACGGCCGTCCGAAAGCTAGCTACCAGAATGCCCACCTATATCACGATCAAGGATGTAAAGAAGCGTTGGGGACACGGGCAAGAAGATATCTACCCCGTAACCCAATTCGAAAAACTGTGGGGAGATATGACCGCTTTGCCCGAGATGGACTGCTCCTATGTCGTTGTTCCCAGGCTGCGCGGGCAACAGTTGAAAGAGGTCGCGCACCTCGATGGCTGGCTTCGCGATGGATCGGCTACCTACCTGGAATCTCTGTGTGAGTGGGGGTGATCCGTCGTTAGCCGGGTATGTTAGTACGGGATCCAAGTGTTTGTTGTCTTAATAACCAGCTATTTGGTTGTTGCGATAGAAGCGGTAATCCTACTGGCGATGAATTGACACCAATTAGAAAAAGGTGTGACCGATTACTGAGAGAATTGCATCCTCTCTTCCTACTCTAGCCATTCAAAACTCTGAGCTATTATTTCGAATAGTTCCTCGTATTCGTCGCTCAATTCAGAGAGCGTACCAAACGTTACGATAATCAGCTTACGATCAACGATTATCAAATACTGAGCATTCTCCTTTTTTACGGTTCCAATGATCTCGTTAACCTTCATCTGGTACGTCAATTTTGCGGCCGAGATGCCACCAATTTTCAACCTCTGCACTCGAATCGAATCGGCGAGATCAAATACACTTTCTATCTGAGGCACTGTTAGACCAACCGTCCCCTCCTTCGTAGCTTTCTGCTGCCGGCGGATCGACTATTGCTCGGTAAACTACACAGAGGATTTTCCGTTATTTGCCGAACGGGTGTCAGAACGCATAGCGTGAGTGCGAGAGAATCCGATCGTAACGGACGAGCCAGGTAAAGACGATCAAATGGACATGAGCGCGATGCCCTGGGTGTCTTTCACCAGCGTTATGCATCCGCTTCAAATGAACCCTCCTGATTCTGTGCCGAGGATCGCCTGGGGGAAGGTCTTCGAAGAAAGGCTTATCCTGAAGATGCCGCTGAGTGTTCAGGTCCACCACGCCCTTCTGGATGGTATACACCTCGGGAGGTATTATTCACTTGTGCAGGAGTACCTTGACCATCCGGAGAACTTATTTGTTGACCGTTTGGGGCTTAGTAATGTAATCCATTCCCGCCTTCCACTGAGCACGTTGACTTCAGCATCCAACCGGGGTTCGCAGGCTACCCGGGCATCAATTGGAAAGCAAAACTTAGGGGCTAAGGCAGGGGACAGGGGATTCGTCTAGCAACCTAGGCGCTTGCCAGCAACCTGAAAGCAATTCAGATCCTACTAGCGAAACCTGTTTGAAAGGTCGGGTAAATGATCGTCGCCGTGCCGGATCTCGCTCTGATTATCAGGTGACAAAATCCTGGAGGTAGGCGGCAAGCAGAGCCAACAAACCCAGAGAAAAGTTGTAGCCAACATGCACAAAAATGGTAATTGTTGTGCTGTAATAACGCCTCATAACTCCAAGGACGATGGCGATCAACACGACAAATAGTGTAACAGGCGTATAGCCATATTGGATGTGGATGAGGGCGAAGAGGATGGAAGTGAATCCCAGGCCTAACGCTGGTTGGAGCGCACCCCTGAAGAGCAGTTCCTCGCCGATTCCGGTTGCTAGGGCTATCACAAACCACTCCCATACCGTATCGATTTCAGTGAGCAATGTAGCGCTAACATCCTCAAGTATCTTTGATTGTTCGGGGTTTAGGATTCCCCAGATTAATCCAGCGCATGCCTGAAGCATGACCAGGATGAAGATCAGGCTTACTGCAACTAATATCTGCATCGGTTGAGGGCGTTCAAGGCCTAGCCGTTTTGCCAATTCACGACCACGACGCCTTAATATGAAACCGACGCCGAACAGGGCAACTACCGCAAACAGGAGTTCAGATAGGACCAAGAAGTATAATGGCGCCGGCTCGGCCGACTCTGCCAACCCTGACAGACCCCCTTGGCTTAACAGCAATGCGGAGTAGCCCATCAAGTAAACGGACAAGACGAGGGCTAACGAATGCACGGGGGATTCTGGATTCAACGGCATTATACGTGCTAATATCTGTCGCACTTTTTCGACGGATAGGACCATGGCCCATCCACCCGTAATCGCTAGAACCAGCCCGAAGGCGCGTGTATCCAGCAGATTAATCGATATATCAGCCGCTTGCTGATAGATACCAGGCGGGATCAGCACGAACATGGTCCCGAGGAAAAGGATCAGGGCGCTGATGAGGAAGAGGAATGCGTCGAACGCCAATTTCTCGATCCTTCGATTCCTGACATATAGGATGTTAGCCAGTAAAATAATGGCCAACATCAATGTACCTATGATCAGAATGTCCACGTGACTTAGTCCTTATTCATTGGCAATCGCCATCGATGGCGCACGGCGGCTGGTCAATAGATAACGGCGACAAGTATAAATCATCTACATACAATAACCAGGAAGCCCTCTCAGCACCGAGATCCTCTAGGGTGACGGTGATTTAGCGGACAGGGCTATCATTGCCATGCTTGGAACCGTTACTCATGCGAAGTTCTCTATGAAGCGCCAATGCAAAGAGCAACCGGCATTTTTATTCACATTACGTAATCGCCTCTTCTCGGTTGCTCTTCGCATCTCTTGCTCCTCACCGTAGATAGACATAAAATGAGGGCCATGGAAGACGACCTCGAAAGAAAGCTGCGCCGTCTCGGCGTCGTTAAAGGAACCGAGAACCTTAGACATGAAGCCGAGAAGCTCTCAGGTTCTTCGCGGATTCGGGATCGGGTCGCCTATCATGACACTCGATCTTCTGAAGGAGAAGCCGGGCACATATCCGTGTTATTACCAGGCGCTTATCTTGCAGAAAACGAATTGGGAGCCTGTCTGGTACTAGATCACGTCTTTCCCTCCGATTACCAGCATGGGCAACTGATCTTGGGCGAACTACTGGACCTCTCGACGAATTTTCAAGCGGCCTTCTTTGGTGATCGACGGCTGGCCAAGATGTCCTTCGACGAGTTTATCTTTCTCGATACAGAAACAACAGGACTGATGGGCGCCGGCACGTTCGCCTTTATGGTTGGAGTTGCCTTCATTGAGCATGATGGCGATCAATCGGTGTTTATCGTTCGGCAGTATTTCCTGAGAGACCAAGCAGACGAGCCGGCGATGCTGCTTTTCCTTGCCGATTTGTTATCGGAACGACCCGGGCTGATAACTTTTAACGGCCGCTCCTTTGATCTACCTCTGCTCGACAAACGCTACGTGATCCAACGTCTAGACAACCGGATCGGTGACTTGGTTGACCGGCCACATATTGATCTACTACATCCAGCCCGCCGTCTCTGGCGGAGGAGAATAGGCTCGTGCTCGCTTAGTTCCCTTGAGCAGAAAATACTTAAATTGAAGCGGAGCCAGGAAGATGTACCTGGGTGGATGATACCTGGCCTGTACATGGATTATCTGCGCAGCGGGGACGCGACCGAACTGCTCAGGGTCTTCTACCATAATCGGCTCGATATGCTATCAATGGTGGTCCTCACCGCCCAGATAATCTACCAGTTCGAGCAACCCCAGAAGATCGATGATCCAATAGACTTGCTAAGCCTGGCTCGATGGCAGAATGCTCTTGGCATGACCGGTGAAGCGGAATCCACCTTGCTCCATGCCGCGACGCAGGAAATGCCTCTGGAGCATTTCCACTTGGCTTTACATGAGATGGGTATGCTCCTTAAACGATCCGGCCGGCGGCAGGAAGCGGCGCTGCAGTGGCAACAGATCGCGGTAACTCACGTCGAAGGAATGACTCAGAGCCAGCTTGCCCTTGAAGCGCACGTCGAATTGGCTAAATATTTTGAGTGGCATCAGCGCGACCTAAAAGAAGCGCATCGCTGGACCCAATTGGCGATCTTATTAGTAACCGGCTGGGGATCAAGAAGATCGAGTCTGGTGATTGCCGAACTCCGGCACCGCTTGGCGCGTCTCGAACGAAAGTTAATCCGAAGTGATCTTTCTAATTAAAATGGGCGGCGAAATTAGACGGGGCAGATCTGTTAGGTTTCCCATTCTGTTATCGGTGGGTGTCATCGTCGTTTTTGGGCTTGCCCTCTCAGGATGTAGCCCACCTGAGATCCTACTGATGCCGACTATCGCCTCGAGCGCTCAGGTGCCAGACGTGCCAAATTCAGAAGTGTGGAGCTTGTCGGTGCCGGTTACCTATACCGCTGCCGCGCCAGCTTGGGTGGTTACCGCCGGTGTGGCTACCGGCGAGCCAACGGTGATGCCTACACCCACCCTGCGGGTAACCTATACGCCCAGCCCCGTACCGGTCGTACCTTCCGAGTACCGTCCAAGAGATGTGGGAGCGCCATTCGTTGAAAGCCCGCCGGAGAGTGTTCCCTGCGATGGAGAGGGTTTTTATTTTCGTAGCCGCTTTCCTAGCGAAGTAGGCGGCAGTTGGCGTGAGTACCACGGCTATCTTCCACCGTGCTATGGACATGACGGCCGGGTATACCCGGTAGTCTATCTCATACACGGCTCGGTCCAGACCGATAGCCATTGGCTTGACTTGGGGCTGGCGAGGGTAATCGACGAAGGTATTGCTAGTGGGCGCTATCCACCATTTATCGCCATCATGCCCTTCAGCGACAGACTAGGGAATATGAGTTCTGGAGGGGATAACAGCATCGAGGACATAACCGTCAATTACTTATTGCCCTTCGTCGAAAATTACTACTGTACCTGGAATGAAAAATCAGGACGTTCCATTGGCGGCATCTCGCGCGGAGGTTATTGGGCTTTAGAGATCGCCTTTCGTCAGGCGGAGCTCTTCGGCGCCGTCGCCGGACATAGCAGTCATCTGCGATTTGAGACCGATTCGGCTAAGTACAATCCGCTAGCTACCTATGCTACGGCCGACCTCTCGAATATGAGAATATGGCTTGACAGAGGCCAGAAGGATTTTCTCCGCGTGGGACAGGAGCAATTGCATGAGAGCTTGTCCGATCTAAGAATTCGGCACGAGTACCAAATCAATCCCGGGGGACACAGCGATGCCTATTGGGCCACGCACCTGCAAGAATACGTTGACTGGTATGCCAAGGAGTGGCCTTTAGACCGCGACGCATATTCTCGGTGCAATTCTCAATTGGGATGACCGGTTAAGGGAGCGGAAAGAAAGGCAATCATCTGTGAAACTCTGGTATTCAGATGGCGCCGTGACCAGGCTCAAGTTCCTATATGTTGCTCGACTATGATAGAATATATACATCGTGCACGCCGACAAAACGTAGTGGTTTTCACACCTTCAATAGAAAAATCCAAGGTTGTGACGGGCGATTAGGACCGCGATTTATGGCTGAAGTAGGAAGTCAACAGGCAAAAGTGCTGGCGGTCGTCAATAGAAAGGGGGGAGTAGGCAAGACGACCACGGCTGTCAATCTGGCCCACGGCCTCTCTCGCAAACTTATTCAACGAGTTAGGCCCAAAGATCTCGACCGCGTTCCCGATCTGGACCACCTTTACCAGTACAGGGATCGTCACTATTATGTTGAAGGGCATGTGCTGCTAATCGACCTTGATCCCCAAGGCCATTGTTCCCGAGCTCTGGGTGTAGAGACCGGAGATGCCGATGTCGGTGAGGTGCTCCTGGGGCGCCAATATCTTAACAGGGCTGTCGTACCAGCCGACAAATCAGCTGAACGCCTTCCACGACCGAATTTGTGGTTACTACCGTCCTCGGACAACCTAGAAGATGCCAAAGACAATCTGCGCAGCCGGTCATTTGAATACATCGTAACCGGACATGAGAATAGAGACGAGTGGCTGCTCTCGGTTATGCGACAGCGAATCGGCTTTGCTTCTGATCGATTCCTATTCATCATCTTGGATTGCGCGCCAGGATTGGACGTGTTTGCCCATGCTGTATACCAATTCGCCGAAGCGGCGATAGTCCCGGTCAAACCGGATTTCTTGAGCATGGTTGGCACATCTCATAAGATTAGTGATATTCGCGACGTCCAATTGCGAGGGATAAATATCCAGATTCATACAATAGTGCCTACTCTATGCGTTGAGCGGCAAAAACTCGACAGGGAGATGGTTAGCGAATTAAAGCGACTTCATGGTGACCTTGTAACCGATCCTATACCTCGAAGCCAACTCGTTGTTGAGGCGACGGCGAATCAAAAGACAGTCTTCGAATACGATCCTTTAATGCGCAACCCGGCAACGGCCGCATACCAAAGATTGGTAGACAGAGTGTACTATGGCTAGAAAATCAAAATCGAGTGACCAGGATATGGCCCAAGATCCATTGAAAGGAGTTGCTACCTTCGACCCTGAAGAGGAAAAGAAAAAGGGCAGTGTGACAGCTATACCGGTTTCACCCTTGTCGCCCCTGGGGACTGCACCGGATGCCCGGGGAACAGAACTCCAACCTGTCGAAGTTGTATTGCTTGAAGCAAACAATCGGATCAAGCAACTCCAATCAAAACTGGCTGACGAACGAGAGAGGAGAAGGGAGCTTGAAAGCCAGCATTACAAGCTAGAGGCACTCGCCTCGCAGAGCGAGCAATTTACAGAAGAACTCGAGATGGAGCGGGGCAGAAGAAGGGAATTGGAGCATCAGAACACTGTCATAGAGACAGAGCTGAAGCATTCACGGGCCATGTTGGCGGATCTTGAAGGGGAGCGCGAAGCACGCCTTGAGCTAGAGCGAAAAATAGGCTCTTTAGAAGTCCGGGCTCAAAACACAATGGAGCTGGCAGAGGAAGTAGCGGACGCGCGCGAGGCTAGACTTGAACTTGAACGAGATAAGGCGACATTAGAGATTGAGGTGGTGCATGCCCAGAAACTCGAAGCTCTGTTAGTTGAGGAACGCCAGTCTCGAGCAAACGCCCAGATGAGAGCCTCAACTGCCGAGGCGAAGCTTGCCCAAATGGAGGGGGAGAGGTCCGCTCGCGACAGTAAAAATCGAGGTCGCTTCTGGAGCAGGGGATAAATGAGATACCTGCGTTCGTCACAGACACACTTGCCAAAAAATTGACTTCATGATCACTCTCTGATAGACTTTTTCCATCTTTGTAAAAGGAGGCGCATTGAATATGGCACAACTTGTGTACGAAACCATTCCCAGTTTGAGCCTGTGTCAAAATTTGACCCTGTGTCAAACCGATGCGCCTGTAAACCCCGCCTGAGAGTTGCCCCATCGAGCTTTCTTGGCCACGG
>JAUVOB010000013.1 GCA_030599405.1 Chloroflexota bacterium
ATCTGCTCGATTGCCGCGGCGCCAGCGTTCTTTATAGCACCTAGACCATACCGAATAACCGGCTGTTCCTCGTCCCCTTCGATTGAAAAGTCAAGTTCGGACTGGTTGATCTGAGGTGGTGCTATGGCAATGCCCATACGCCTCGACTCGGCAAGGTATTGGGCGACTTTATCCGTATCGTTCCGTTCCACGCTCAGTAAAGCTGTCATGTACTCAACCGGGTAGTGGGCCTTTAGAAAGGCTGTTTGGCACGTGATAACCGCATAGTCTGCCGCATGAGCCTTATTGAATCCATAGCGGGCGAAGAATTCAATATCGGACCAGATCGCTTCGCATGTTTGTTGTGAATAGCCTTTGGACATGGCCCCATCGCTGAACTGGGCTTTGTGTTTGTCCATTAAGTCGCGCTTCTTCTTGGCGACTGCCTTCCGTATCATATCCGCTTCACCAGGCGTATAGCCGGCAAATTCTGAAGCGATCCGGATTATCTGCTCCTGATAAACCAGAATTCCATAAGTTTCTTCCAAAATCGATTCAAGATCAGGATGGTGGTAGGTTACCGGGGTTTTTCCATGCATTCGACTGATATAGTCGGGTATATTTTCCATGGGTCCGGGACGGAACAGTGAAATGGCCGCCATAATATGCTCGAAACGGTGCGGTTTCATCCGCATCATCACGCGACGCATCCCCGTCCCTTCGACCTGAAACACACCGGCAACTTCCCCCCTCCCCAACATCTCAAACAGGGCTTCCGGTTTTTTATCAGGATCCGGTCCGATCTGCTCCAAGCGGTAAGGTATGTTTTCCATCGTGTAATGCACTTGATATCGTTTATCAATCAAGTCTGCCGCTGCGCGCAACACGGTAAGGGTACTCAATCCCAGAAAATCGACCTTAAGCAATCCAATCGAATCTAGAATCTCCATTGGCCACTGGGTTACGACACCAATGCCATCATCCTTGCCGCCGCCACTGGTTGGCCGGTGTAAGGGTGTGTAATCAATCAGTGGCCTATCGGCTATGATCACTCCCGCCGCGTGAGTTGATGCATGACGAGACACTCCCTCAAGATTCTCGGCGGTATCCACCAGGTTTCGTACTTGGGCATTCTCGCCATACAACTTACGTAGATCAGCCGAGTAAAATTCGTTTTCCGGTGTCAGGGTATCTCGTATGGTCACGTGTTTGCCAGATATCGCAGGAATTAATTTCGCAACACCGTCAACTTCAGGGAGCGGGACATCCAGGGCGCGGCCTACATCACGAATAGCCGCCCTTGCCCCCATCGTTCCAAATGTGATGATCTGGGCTACCTTATCCGATCCATACTTGTTAATGGTGTACTCGATCATCTCGTGACGGCGATCGTCGGGATAATCGAGGTCGATATCTGGCATTGATACCCGGTCCGGATTCAAGAATCTCTCAAAGATTAGACCGTTAACCAGGGGGTCTATACCTGTGATTCCCAATGTATAAGCAACAACTGAACCAGAACCCGAACCACGTACGTTCCACCAAATATCTTTCTGGCGGGCGAATTCGCATAAATCCCAGACGATCAGGAAATAGGCGTCGAAACCCATGTTGTGTATCACGCGGAGCTCATAGTTAAGACGTTCTTTCAGGTCCTGATCGGATGCAGCCCTTAATTCACCATAGCGCCAGGTTAGTCCCTTGTCGCACAAGTGTCTCAGATAGGTTTCGGGCGTGTATCCTTCGGGAACCTCAAACTTAGGCAAGTGGTAACCATGTGGTATGGGATCGACGTCGCACATCTCGGCAATTAACAACGTGTTGTCAAGGGCTCCAGGAAACTCGCCGAAGAGCTTATACATCTCGTCGTATGATTTCAAGTAGTAGCTCTGGTCGGACATCCGCATGCGGTCCTGCATATCTACAGTCTTGCCGGTCTGGATGCACAGCAGGACGTCGTGCGGGTCAGCCTCCTCAACCGTGGTGTAGTGAACGTCGTTAGTCGCGACCATTCGAAGGTTATACCGACCGGACATTTCAAGCAGAGTCTTGTTCACTTCGGTCAGTTCTGGAATTCGGTGCTCCTGCAATTCAATATAAAAGCGGTCGCGGCCGAAAACGTCAACATACCATTCCATTAACTGGTGAGCTTTGGTGATATTGCCCAATTTAATCGCACGCGGGATCTCACCCGCCAGGCATCCGGTTGTCGCGATTAACCCATCGCTGTGCCTCTCCAGCAACTCGTGGTCAACGCGAGGACGGTAGTAAAAGCCATTAAGCTGAGCCTCGCTGACGAGTTTCAGGAGGTTGTGATAGCCACTTTGATTTTGGGCCAGCAGGAGCAGGTGGAAACGTTCTCGATCAAGATCAGGATCTTTATCTTGCATCCGCCGGCTGGCCACATAGGTCTCAACACCGAGGATGGGCTTAACCTCTGCCTTCTTACAGGCGCGATAGAAGTCAATCGTGCCGTACATCGTCCCATGATCCGTTAAAGCGAGGGCCGGCATGTTGAGTTCATTAGCCCTGGCGGTGAGGTGTTTTATTCGGCTCAGACCATCAAGCAGAGAAAACTCGCTGTGAACGTGGAGATGGACGAAAGGCTGGTGTTCTTTGGCCATAGAAGAATCGAGTTTTCAGCGACAATCCGCGGCTTTTCTTGTCAGAATAAGCTGGCGGAAGACATTGAATTTCAAACAGCGACCTTTGTTGTAATAGCCCGCTTAGTATAACACAGGACGGGAACAGAAGAAGGGGAAAACGGCAAGAGAATCGATCTTTTAAGGAAGTGTTTGCAGGCCACTTTCTATATGAGTCTGAGAGGCAAAAGATACCCGAGGCGGAAGTGACATTGTTGTTATGTCAAGTCACTAAGAGAGTTATATTCTTCTTCGGGTTAAACCAGATAGTGAACAGCTGATTATAGTTGACATAATCTGATATCTGGAGTTACGGCCGGTTTAAGCCAACGAGTCAGCCGCCCAACCCAATCCTAACTCTTCGAGTGTCGCGCGCGATGGCACTCCCGTTTCAACCTCCCAACCAGCTTGATCGTAGTACATCTCAATGCCGTTCTGAACTTCTTGCTCGTCCAGCTTTAAACCATCGGTACGGCCACCCTCCAATCCCTTGCTATATAGCTTCTTAGGCAGAGTATCCTGATCCCTGGCGATTCCCTCACGTGCGTTCAGAGCCCGCATTAGATTCAAACGCCTGCGGCCGATCTTCTGCACTTCGTCAACACTGAAATCCCATCCCGTAGCCGCAGACATCAAATCGGCCATATCTTGTGGTCCAAAAAGCTGCCAAGCCGGACCATAAACAAATTGACACAGGCCCATCGTATCCATGGCGCTGTAATTGTATTGTGTCTTCAAAGCGTACTCGATCTTTCGCTCGTTCAATACCTTCGGATGTTGGGGATGGAACAGTCCGATCTGATTGAGAAAGCGCTTGTTTCCAGGCTCTTCCTCGGTGCCCTCGTAGCCTTTGGGATTGTAGAGAGTATCGTGCTCGGTAGACTGGTGGTCGGCGCCGAAAGGATTGGTGGCATAGATCACAGCCAGGCTACGTTTTACGTGGGGCATGTGGGCCGGCAATTCCTGCCCCTTAATTGTAAGCAGAAAGTCGTGTCCCTTGCCGAGCTTATCGGCCGCCTTGGTCGAGCCCTCGGCGAGTACGTCTCCGAATCCATCCCTGGTTAGGATTTTCTTGAGCATGGCTATCATCGCTCCAGAGTCACCGAAGCGGAGTTCAATCCCATCCATGTCATCGGCCGTTAGAACTCCGTGCTCGAAGCAATCCATCGCCCAAGATATTGTAGCCCCGCAGGAAATTGTATCCACCCCGTACTGATTGCAAAGCTGATTGGCATAGGTCACCGCGTGCAAATCATCGACGTCGCAGTAGGAACCGAAGGTGGCGATGGTTTCATATTCTGGACCGCCCAATTGAGGCGTGAGCGCCTGGTGTCGCCATTCAGATTCCACAACCCTCTTGCACCGAACGATACAGGCGTAACATGTATCACGTCCAAGACGGTCCTGTTTTCCTTCGGCCGCGCCCCGGAGAAGCTCCTCATAAAGCCGTTCCCCGCTGATAGCTTCGGCCGCTTCCTGGACCATGGCTCCCGAATCCCAATTCCGAGTTGGTAAACCACCTGGCCCTAGATTGTCCATGACCGTATCGGGGGTACCATAACGTCCAAACCACTCCATATCGCTGTCGGGATACAATCCCGCACCCTTCTTGGCCAAGGCCGTAACGGCCCTCTTGTCGGCCGGTTCGGCTTTCCGTGATCCCCGCACGACGATGGCCTTGAGATTCTTGCTTCCCATCACAGCACCGGTTCCAGTACGACCCCAGGCACGGTTGCTCATGTTCATAACCGCCGCGAAATTAGACAAATTCTCCCCGGACGGGCCGATCTGGGCGATCTCCACTTTCTTTCCATGCTCTGCTTTGATGATCTCATCCACCTCGTTGGTCAATTTTCCCCAAAGGTGTGATGCAGGTCGGATCTCAACCTTATCATCGTTGATCCAGAGATAGACCGGCTCGCTGGCAGCTCCCCTGATGACGATGGCATCATATCCGGCAAACTTCAACTCAGCCGGCCAGAAGCCACCGGCCTGGCTATCAGACACGCCGCCACTGCTCGGCGACAAGCAGGTCAATGTACAGCGGCTCTGCCCGCTAACGGCCATTCCTGTCGGCGCGCTGATGGCGAATGTCATCGTGTTTACGGGATCTAATGGCTCAGTTCCCTCTGGCGTAAGCTTCCACAGATAGTAAAGGCCTAACAGGCTTCCGCCGATATACTGGCGATAGAATTCCTCGCTCGGTTTCTCAACCTCAACTGACCCGCTCGTTAGATCGATGTGCAGAATCTTTCCGGCATATCCATGTAGCATGTTTCACTCCTGAGTGTTTAACGATGAAACAATGGCAAAAGGTACTTTGCCTTCAATAGGCCGCTCTAGGCGACAAAATCAGATTGACAGGCACAAATGCAGGTCGATATCGCCATTGGCATTCTATGACGATCGATAGCAGGACAAGTGACTAGTCCTTATCGTTATTGGAATTGGCGGGCCTGTCGGCAAGCTTATCAAGCTCACTATTTTTGGGTACGGTGTTCTCGAGCTCTATCTTTTTCAGCCGGTAAAGGACCTCCTGGGTCAACCTTCGATGCTTGCTGGCGATATCGGCTTGGATGCCGAAGAGACCGACAATCACGCCAACCAGGAAAAGACCGATACCGATGGTAAGAGATTGCTGATAGCGTCCAATTCCACGCTCACCAATGATGAATAGGATTAGGAAACGCAACAGCAAAATTGAACCGGTGATTAAGAAAGGTGCCGCCAAATACGTGAAGGTTCTCAGCGGTTCATAGAAAGCGTAGAGCCGCAAGATAGTACCAGCCTGGGCCTTAATGAAATGAAATGCGCTATGTTGTAGTCTCGACGGTCGCGTGGGTGGATTTGTTTGCACAGGAACGCTAGAGATTCTCAGTCCCTGTTTACCAGCTTGAATAACAGTTTCCAGTGTATAGCTGTATTGGGTTAGGATGTTTAGACGAAGAGCTGCCTCCCTCGTATAAGCCCTAAAGCCACATGGTGCGTCTGGCACTTCCGTTCCACTTACCCAGCGCACCAGACTGCTTCCTGCCCACTGTAGGAACTTCTTAACCGGTGAGAAATAGGGAATGTCTCGTATCTGCCGGTTGGCGACGACGATGTCGGCCTCGCCCTCGATAATGGGCGCCACCAGATTAGGAATAGCCGTAGCCGGATATTGATTATCCCCATCGGTGTTTACGATAACATCGGCCCCAAGACGCAACCCGTGTTCCAGACCTGTGGCAAAGGTCTGGGCTAAGCCCATGGTCCGCGTATGCCGGACCACATGATCTACACCTAATGATTTGGCTACCTCCACCGTGCCATCATCACTACCATCATCGATCACAAGGGTTTCGATGGAAGCAACACCGGGAATAGAGGACGGAATTCCCTCCAGCGTTGCAGGCAAGGTCTCCGCTTCGTTCAAGCACGGGATCTGGATAATGAGCTTCACGACTCAGATTTTAGGTAAGTGACCGCCATATCGCAAGTAGTCGATCACACAAACAGGGATTATGGCCCAGTTATAATGTCATCGAGCTCCAGCCAGTGAAGACCTGACCACAGATAGCGGTCGAGGTTGATCTGGAGATCTTCGCTAACAACCACGCCTTCTTCGCCTAAAAGTTTCGCCTGCAATTGAGCGCCATATTCACGATTTACAATGCTGATACGCCCCTGGCTATTGACGACACGTTGCCACGGGACGTCTGCGTAATCAGGATCTCCTTGTCTGTCTTTTAGCGCCCTAAGAGCATAACCTACCGCTCGCGCTGCGTTTGGCGCACCGAGCATTTTTGCTATTCGGCCGTAGCTTGTTACGTTTCCTGAAGGTATACATCGAACAACAGCGTACACCTGCTCGTAAAAGTTAGGTTCTGTCATAATTACTCGATTCGTTCAGCCGGCAACCTCAGGTGTGCATAGACAGGCATTTGCCTGAATGTCATGGATTTTACCATGACAATCGTCACTTCCTTTAGCACCTGTACCTGTTAATATATCCACGGAAGTTAAAGAAATCAAACCAGCGACAGTTAAGAATAACTGCGCGGTGGTTTATAAGCACAACTCTCCTGTCGCGCAGGGTCACTCGTCGCCAGGCTGAACACGAGAAAATAAATTAGGCACATAGCGCAGCCTCCTCAAAACCGCTAGTAGCCTCGTGTTTAGCTTCATCGAAGCAAAATGGGTGACCCTGCCCTTTTTTTGTGATGCAGGAGTGGGAGGAAGAGCCCAGTTAGGTGTTCAGAGGGAGTGGGAGTCGGCGATTATGTCAAGTTTACAGTTCACCAAACGCGCTTCTCTATTGCCTGTATCCCGATGAACAGAACTCGGATACATGTGGTCATGGATTATGCTAAGTTCCGCTAGCGGGAACGGCTGTAATCAATTCATAGAGAATTAGAATAAACAAGGTATGGGCACTGTGCTTTTGAATCACGGCACCTCCGGTGAAAAGACTGCATTTGCTACAGGTTATGTCGGTCCATACGGGACAGCTATTCGAAGGATTACGTAAAGTACCCGCCGACCAACTATCTATTAGGATTTGAGAGTGGATCAGGTGATATCACGATTATGTTAAGTATTCTGGAAGAAGATTGACCTCGTAGACGATCCGATTCGTCCACTCATTGAGGATTAGTCTGAATTAATCGGCGCGATACCTTTCCCCGGCTGTGACGGCGAATGCAAGGGTGTTTTCTGCTGGAGATAGAGGGCAGATCCATCGCGGATTGTAGGCACAGGAGGGATTGTAACTGAAATTGAAATCCACATTCACTTCGGCGCCGTTCACACCAAGATCTGCACCTTTGATAGTATCGTAAAGATAACGTCCCCCTCCAAAAGTTGCCTCACCATTGGTCATGTCTCGGAAGGGCAAAAAAAGCCCTCCCCCATATCCCTCAATCCAGAAAGCGCTCAATGCAGCCTCAATTTGTTTTATGATGAATCTGACACTTCCGACACGGGTCAATTGGATCCGGCCGTCAGCTCCCAAATCGATTTCGTTGGATACACCTGTCGCTTCGATCTCGAAAGTTCCGGTGACCCGCCAGTCTGGATCATATGCGTAGTACGGCAGTCCACGGAAAACAGAGCGTTGATCGAAGTCGAGGGGGGATTGGGGATGGTTCTTCAGGAGATCATTGCGAGCAGCACGCCAATCTTGCCAGGCAATCTCCAGGCTGGCGCTAGGAGCACGCCGGATGTCGGCATAGATTTCAGCCACGCATCGTCGCCAATCTACCAATGAGAGGGGATCTTTCAAATCAAATTTAAAGACTAACTTTACATAAACCAGCACACGGCCGGTATCAGCCAGGTATGCCTCAGAGGCCGCCGGGGGCGCAGCTTGCCGCATTAGTCTCCGCCCGCGTTCCACCACTGACCTTGCTTGAGAAAAGAGAAATCTTCTTTCTAATCTGCGGGCTTTCACAGGTCGGGCAAATGACACTGTTGATCGCCGATGAACTTCGCAGAAGTTTGTCGAAGGAATCACCACAGTCGAGACAAACGAATTCGAAAATTGGCATTGAATTAACTCTCCTCAAGAGAATTGGCAACCCGCTCCAATTTCGCCTGCGCTTCTTCGGCAACGGACCGGAGATTTGGGTCATCTACTACGTTCATCAAGACTAGCGGATCGATGATCGAAACCTCGATCCGTTTCAAGCCGATCTCGGATACTGTCACGTTACATGGCAGTAGCAATCCGGCCTGCGGCGATGCACTAAGTGCCCGATGTGCCAATGGTGGATTGCACGCACCGAGTATGCGGTATGGCCTAAAATCAACGTCAATCTTCGTCTTTAGTGTCTGCTTTACATCTATCTCGGTCAGGATGCCAAAACCCTCAGCTTTAAGGGCGCTTGTCACTTTATCCAGGGCATCATCCATATCTGTATCTAGAAAGACCGTCCGACCAATCGCTAATGTGTCTGTACTCATCCACCATCCTCACTTACATTGTTTTTCGTCATCGTACTCTACCACATTTAGATGCATCGAATTAGAGAAGGTTACATCGCAATATACAATCCGAGATTCGGCTGCTTAGGCGGTGTGTAATAAAGCCCCCGCATCAGCATCGAGCATCCAATTGATCTCTCCGGAATCAGGATGGATTCTATGCGCGGGCCATCTTTGGAGATCGAACTCCCCTGATATCGACTGTTTAACAGCATTGGCTTTTTCTGATCCAGACACCAGGAAAACGACATGCCTTGACCGGTTAATCGCGCGAGGTGTTAAGGTCACCC
Source organism: Chloroflexota bacterium (assembly GCA_030599405.1). GTDB lineage: Bacteria > Chloroflexota > Anaerolineae > Promineifilales > Promineifilaceae > UBA11865. The sequence continues at coordinate 8,876 of JAUVOB010000013.1, forward strand.
GGTGGGCAGGCCGGCCACCGTAGTCAGCTGATACCGCTATCGCAAACGCAATCCGCTCTTCCTCTTTCATAGAACCAGGGAACAGGGAGGCCGTATGCCCATCGCTGCCTAAACCCAATAGGACCAGATCAAAGAGAGTTCCATCTCCGGATAAATCAGACAAGGTGGATAATCGTTCAGAGTAGTCTGAGGCAGCACCGATGGGTGATAACTCGCCCTTAATCCGGTGTAAATTCTCTGTGCGGGCTTGGATTAGATCTAACAATAAGCGCCTGGCCTGTCCGTAGTTGCTACCCTCATGCTCTGGCGGAACGATCCTTTCGTCACCCCAATAGAAGTGGGTTACGTTCCAGGGCATTGCGTCCGCGTACGGCGGTAGAGCGAGCTTTTTATAAAGCGGAGCCGGCGTGCTACCACCGGAAAGAACGAAATTAAAACGACCTCGTGTGTTGATCGCATCTTCCGCAACGGCAAGGATAAAACTAGCCGTGGCTAGAATTTGTTGATCAATGGTGTCGAATATCTGAGCTTTGCTACTTGCGTTCACGTATACTTTCTCGATTGAGTGGCGGCGCTAAGAAGTGAACAATGGAAAGGCTAAGGACTGCCTCTCCACTTTACATAAATCGAGGATGTTTTGGATTAATTGAGCCTAACCAGGTTTGGAGAACATCATCAGGCAGTGATTAGCCGCTCCGTAGAGTGCCGCTTTGCGGTTTACGATGACGCGAATCGGCACGCGATGCAGCACATCAGATAACCTTCCTTTCCGCGTGAATGCATCAAGGAAGGTCTTGCTTTTCAGCTGGTCTATTATCCGTGGTGGGATTCCACCGGCGAGATAAACTCCACCTGTTGCCATCGCCTGGAGCACAAGATTGCCGGCCTCGCTTCCCAAGATTGACATAAATAGATCCAGAGCGACGGTACAAATCTCGGCCGAGCCATCTTGCGCGGCCTCAACAATGATAGGCGTCTGGTCTTCACTCTTTGCCAATTCATTGGCTAACCATCTGGGTTCATCGTATCGACCGGTGTACCTGAGGAATCGGTATAGATTCGGAATGCCAACACCCGAGCAGACTCGCTCGTAGCTAACATGGCCAAGACGAGGCATCAGATAAGAAAGAAGCTCTAGCTCCAACTCTGTAGCCGGCGCGAAATCAGTATGTCCTCCTTCGCTCGGTACAGGCCGGTACCTTTTCCCATCCCATATCAGATAAGCCTCTCCTAGACCCGTTCCAGGAGCGACTATGGCGATGGCGCCATGTTCTTCAGTCTCACCTGGTTTGAGGACAACTGAGTCATCTTTTTCGAGAGCCGGGATACCATTAGCGATGGCTTCTAAATCATTCAGCAGATCGACAGGGACTCCATCAAGCGCCTCGCTTAGCCGTGCTCCATCAACTTCCCAAGGCAAGTTGGTTACCTCGACACGATTTTCGTGGACCGGTCCTGCCACTCCAATCGACGCCGCTTCTGGCTGGCAGCGGTGCTCCCTGACAAATTCCTGGATGATCTCGACCAGTGAAGCGTAGTCGCTGCTTCGGAACCTTTCTTCCGCAATGGGGTGTCGAGCACCATGTTCTTGATCGACGAGGGCCAGGATGGTTTTTGTCCCGCCAACGTCACCGGCCAGTAACAATCCTGCTTTGGTTGATTTCATGGCTGGGATTTATCTGAGTGAGTAATACTTTGAAAGATAAACCGATCAGCAACAAGCAACATTATGTATAGTTAGGCCTATGTTATCGACAGCATTTCTTGTTCGTTGATGGCTATCGTCAAATCCCTTCAACGGATTCTAAACCCGGACAACCGAGTCTTCGCTTCCGAAGTCGTTCGGCCAGTATTCGTCCGCTTCCCATTCATTTTCCCATTTGTCGCCGTTAAGCATGTAGCGAAAGCGATAAGATCTGCCGGCTTCTAAAGTCATGGTCGTGCTGAAACTGCCGTCTTTAAGCCGCTTCATGGGATTGGCATTCTCGTCCCACTCATTGAAATCGCCGCATAGGGCGGCCTTTTCCGCCTCTACTTCGGCAGCCAGTTTAAACGTTACTCTGCAGACACGACCAGTTTTACTGTAGCTTTTCTTTATCATCATTAGCCTCCTCATTGTCGGTTAGTTATCGTGTGTCAAAAAGAGAATATATTCTCAACTATTCTCATGGCAATTAAATAGAGATTCTCTTATCAAATTATATAATTCCCTTTCTCAGAATCGCCTGACGTAGTTAAACGAACTCTACAGATAGCTTTTGTTGAACTGGCCCCTATGCTCGTTAGGACTGTCGTCCACTAAAGTCGGATGAGAATTATACATACGATGCCGGATGTTGCACGCAATTTCCTTGAAAGTATCTTCGCTAACACAACGATAATCCAGAAGAGATATGAGCGCACCTAACTAGAATGAATACGCAACGCTCGCAATTCTGGGACCCTGGCTGGAGGATGTGAGGTACTGCTCGATCATTACCTGAGTTGGCATTGTCTGTTGTGATTATTCCCTG
>JAUVOB010000299.1 GCA_030599405.1 Chloroflexota bacterium
AATTTCCGCGCCAGAACGGGTGTCTAGATTACCGGTTGGTTCATCGGCAAGAATTATGGCAGGTTCTGCCACCAATGCGCGGGCGATGGCAACCCGCTGCTGTTGCCCGCCGGAGAGTTCGTCAGGACGGTGATCCATCCTGTCCCCAAGGCCGACAGCTCGCAGGGAACTCTCGGCGCGCGTCAATCGATCTTTACGGCCTACGCCAGCATACATCAAGGGCAGGGATACTTGCTTGAGAGCGGGTGTACGAGCCAGTAAATTGAAGGTTTGAAAGACGAAACCAACCTGCTGGTTTCTTATCCGCGCCTGGTCGTCGTCGCTCATGTGTCCAACATCAATATCGTTGAGTCTGTAACTCCCGCTATTGGGCGTGTCCAGACAGCCGATGATATTCATCAGCGTGCTCTTGCCGGAACCCGAAGGACCCCTGATAGCCACGAACTCACCTTTTTTGATCTCCAAATCGACTCCGCGAAGGGCATGAACTACCTGGGCGCCCATTTCATAAGACTTGGTAATGTTTTCCATTGTTATCATGTTTCTATCTCGCTTTTTTATCAGTTGACATAATAATTACTGTGAATCCGGTGAATAGATCTCCTAATGATTAGGCTTTGGGTATTTATCGTCCACCTTGAAGGAAACCAGGTCCATCGCTACCCTGATTTCCACCAGAACCGAAGCTTTCTATCGGAAGGTGGTTTATAACCATGACCTCGTCGCCTTCCTGTAGTCCAGAGAGAATCTCCGTGAACTGGTTATCACGTAATCCAACCGTAACTTCCACGTCCTGAGTCGATACCGCGGTGGAATCATCTTTTACAACTAGTTCAACGCTGTAAGTTCCGCTTTGCCTGTCCAGATTAATAGCCCTGTTGGGAACCAACAGTACGTCTTTCTGGTGGTCCGTAACGAAGTCAGCATTGGATGTCATTCCAACTCGAATGGGGAGGTCGGATCGTTTAAGCGAAAGGTAGACATCGTAGGACACCAGGGCGTCGCCGTCCTCAATAGCCTTTGGAGAAATGGCGACGACACGACTATCGATGACCTCGTCAGGCCAGGTTTCCAGGGCGACTAGAACGGGCTGTCCGACGGATATCTTTGCTACATCCATCTCAGCCACCTCCACCAAGATCTCAAGATGTTCGGTATCAGTAATTTCAGCGACAATACCTGCGGACTGTTCCCCTTCAGCAACGTAAAGAGCAGATATCGTTCCCGAGTAAGGAGCAGACAGAGTAGCGTCTTGTAGATTTTGCTCAGCCTGTTGCATCGAAATACGGGCCTGCTCGAGGGCGACTTCGGCAGCAACAATTTGTACTTCTGCTGGTCCGGCTATCATCCTCTCCAAGTTGGCTTGTGCCTGGGCAAGGCTGGCTTGCGCACTAGCAATATCGGACTCAGAAGGACCAGAAAGGGAATTATCCAATCTTGCCTGGGCGGCATCATGAGTAGCCGATGCTAAGGCCACTCCAGCTTGAGAGGAAGAGATCGCCTGGGAGTCTCCGTGGAGCAGATCATTGAGGGCATCCTCAGTAGCTTGCAGCACGGCATTGGCCTGTACGGCCGAAGCTCTCGCGGCCAACTCCATGTCGGCGATGCGATCGGCCGATAAGAATCTGTTCGGTTCGGTGACTAAAATGGTGCTGTGCTGCTCAGCTGCCTGGGTTGCATTTTGCTGGGCGAGCTCTAGCTCAATCTCAGCCGCCCTTAGTTGCTCTGAGGTGGCCCCGGTTGTGTATCCGATTAGCCGGCCGTAGGCCGCGTTTAATTCAGCCTCTGCGGATCGCAAATCGGCCTGCGCGGCGGCGATCTCATCATCGCTAGGACCTTCAAGCAGATCTTCGAGCCGGATCTGTGAACTGACGACGGCGGCTTCCGAAGCAGCGAGTTCAGCATCTGATGGAGGTGCTAACAATTGTGCGAGATTGGCTTCCTGGATGATCACGTTTTGCCGCGCCGATTCCAAACGCCTATCTAGTTCTTCAGTTTCCAGTCTCAACAGCGGCTGTCCTTCACTTACCTGATCACCGACTTCGACCAGTATCTCATCCACGAGACCAGATTTTTTTAGCGGGATCTGCGCTTCGCGCAATGCAACCACCTTTCCAGAGGCAGCTGCGCTGGTGTTGAGGTCTCCGATGAAGGCTATTGCCAGGTCTCCATCTGTAACTGTCTGATCATTATCTCCAATATCACCTTTATTTAGGATTAGGCCGATGGCGAAAGACGCTATCAATAGGGTGGCAATGCCCCCGACAATCCACGGCCATCTCTTCTTTTTCCGATTATTGCTCGATAAATTACTCATGGTCTATCTCCAGGTCGTTATTTCCTAATGCTCATACAGTGGTCGATTAACACACTTCTTGAATACGCTTATTGCCCTCCGAACATGCCGCCTCCTGGCGCTGGTTCGAAAGAACTCTTTGGCTGCCCTCCGCCGATCTGTATCAGATCGCCTTCAGACAGACCGCTGGTGATCTCCGTAAACTGGTCATCGCGGAGCCCGATGGTTACGCTGACTTCTGATACAAAGTCACCGTCGACTAAAATCACACTGAACGTTCCCGTTGAGCGATCAGCCTGTATGGCCTGGTTCGGGACGAGGAGGACGCCCTCTCTCGCGTACGTCACCAGATTGGCGTCGGCTGTCATCCCGGCCAAAACAGGCAGATCGGTATGAGCCAAGGCAAGCTCAACTTCGAACGTTACCAGGGCGCTGCTTGGGTTGCTTGTGGACCTGGGGGCGATGCGATTGACAGAACCCTCGAATTCTTCACCAGGCCAAGCTTCAAGTATGACCGCAGCCTTCTGACCCACGGCGATCTCCCCGAGATCCAGTTCATCAACTTCCACGACGACGAGAATCTCGTTCAGGTCAATTAAACCAACGACATTGCCACTGGCCATTTCTCCAGGACTGACGTGAATATCGCTAACCAATCCATTCATTGGCGCCTTGATAGTCGCTTGGGCATAGGCTTGTTCCGCATCTTCTAGGTTTAAGGCGGCCTGTTCCACTTCCGCCTCTGCGGCCTTGAGCTGCTCGACAGAAGGTCCATCGATCATGATGGACAGTGTCGCCTCAGCTTGAGCCAGTTGGGCTTCAGCCGCGCTTATCTGGACCAGGTTAGGACCTCCAACCAACAGGTTCAAATCTGCCTGGCTTCCATCCTTCCTCGCCGATGCCGAGGTCCAATTACCCTGAGCGGTAGCGAGCTGTCCCTGGTCAGGTCCTGATCTAAGATCGTCGAGACGAGCCTGGGCCTCAGCTACTGCCTGTTCAGCTACTCTCATGGTGTTATGGGTAGCTTC
>JAUVOB010000073.1 GCA_030599405.1 Chloroflexota bacterium
GACCTCGATGTTTCACTGCGTTTCTCAGATCGGCCCAATGCCAGGCTTCGAAACATCAATCTCACGGTCGAGGAATGGCGAGTAGTCTCATTCGTGAGCCCCCGAAATACCATTCGTCAGATCGCCCAAGCGATAAATCTCAACGAGTTTCAAATACGTCGAATCGTCTATGGCATGCTTCAAGCTGGTCTAGTGGAAATTGTAGAGCCGGTGCCAGTTAGATCTGGCTTGAGCGGGAGCGTGCCCGAGGATGGCGTTGAAGATGATTTTCAAGAAAAACCGGCGGTCAAGCGTTCGATCATTACCAGGCTAATCAACCGGGTAAAGGGTCTTTAAGAGCGCTTCCGAACCCTGACTAGTAGTTGTCTAATTGAATATGAATAGGCCGAAGAGCGTTGGCTATTGTTAAGGGTACGCCTAGGCCGGCATTGTCGTTGTCTGAATATGCCTGCCGGTTCGTGGGTCAAATGGATTATCACCCCCACCCTTTGTCAGCGGAAGTTTAAAGAGCACAAAGATGCGTCAATCGATGGCACACCAGAATCCACCAGTCATATCAACTGCTGCCGGAGATTCTCTATCGCCTGATGATTTTGATATAGGAATTGTATGCAATCCGTCAAGATGGTGATCACCGGACCCTTTGCCTCCGGAAAGACCGAGTTTATTAACTCAATTAGTGAGATATCTGTAGTCAAGACGGAACGAAAGATCAGCAGCGCCTCCGAAGTAGCCATTAAGGACGAAACGACGGTTGCCCTCGATTTCGGCCGGATCACCGTTGACGAAGAGCTCGTGCTTTACTTGTTCGGCACTCCAGGACAGCGTCGCTTTGACTTCATGTGGGAGATACTGTCCGAGGGTATGCTTGGGTTTGTGGTCATGATCGACAGCACCAGGCCTGAGACCTTTCGCGAGGCTAAGCGGATTCTGTCTACTTTCGAGAGTTATTCCCGGACACCCTATGTCGTTGCCGCCAATAAACAAGACCAGGAAGATGCCTGGGAACCAGGCGACATGAAGATCGTCTTGCGGTTAAATTCGAACGCGAAAGTGATTCCCTGCGTCGCCCTCGACAAGGAGAGCGTAAAAAACATATTACTCGAATTGCTCTACTCCATTCTCGATCAATACGATGCCGTCGCATCGTGACTGGTTTCATGCCGACATTTGTATTCATGTGTAGAGAGTTAGGCAGTCTCTCATGAGTTCCATCGTTACCGAACGAGGCGTATTACATTACCAGACCATAGGCCATGGAAAGCCTTTCATATTGCTACACGGGTGGATCAATTCGTGGAATGTGTGGCGCGATTCGATGATGCGCATCGCCGATGAGGGGAATTTCAGAGTCTACGCCCTTGATTTTTGGGGATTTGGCGAATCGTCGAGGCGAATAGGCGATGATCACGAGTACAATATCGCCAGCTTCGTGGACATGGTATACCAGCTGATGGAGAACCTCGGTATACCATCGGCGCCGATTGCTGGACACTCAATGGGCGGCACCGTTGCCTTGCTCTTCGCCCTTGCCTACCCCCAGAAGAGTGAACGGGTCATAGTAATTGGCTCTCCTATTCGAGGCAGCACGATGCACCCGATGCTCAAACTTGCCGGATTCGGATGGATAGCCAGCCTTGTCTGGCGCTTTCCCGTCTTCCGGTCGCTGATTATGCATCTCATCCTCGCCGGTGACTCCGATTCTGTGCGCAAGATGATATTCCATGACATTGAGCGGACTAGCGTCAACTCTTTCTTTAAAAGTATCGAAGACCTCCGCCGGACAGATCTTCGCGACCGCCTCAGCCAGCTCAAATTACCCACATTGGGGATCTATGGGGTGAAAGACAATATTGTTTCGCCGTCTAATGCCATTCTGCTCTCTGAAGGAGCCAAGATGGCCAAGATAGCGATGTTCAGTGAATCGAGACACTTTCCAATGGCCGACCAGCCGGTCAAATTTACGAGTACGATCGGGAATTTCTTGACCAATGACAGCCCACATTAGCCGGGACGCCGATACGATGAGTTCGCCTGAGATCCCGGTGTCGATTTCGGAAGATGTCTATACTTACCCAAATCGCATGGGGCGTATCGTTCTGGCTGCCATGACCGAAATCGTCGGCCTTCACGGGGTCAGGGCAACCCTAAACCTCGCTGGATTGAGTCACCTTGTCGATAACTTTCCACCTAGCAACCTGGAACCGGGCTTCACTTTCTCGGAGCTGGCGTCACTCCAAATAGCCCTGGAGGAGATATTCGGTGTGCGGGGCGGCCGGGCGTTGGCTCAGAGAACAGGTCGGGAGACGTTTAAGTACGCGCAGAAGGATTTCATGCCCCTGCTCGGAATCGCTGACCTGGCTTTTCGCCCCCTGCACCTTGGCCTCAAGATCAGGATTGGTCTTGAGGTGTTCGCCGAAACCTTTAACAAGTTCACAGACCAGAGGGTCCGTCTGGCTGATGATGGCGGTAGCTACCTATGGATAATCGAGCGCTGCCCAGTGTGCTGGCAGCGTGAGACGAGTAACCCCTGCTGCCACTTGGCCGTAGGCTTGCTGGAGGAATCACTAAATTGGGTCAGCAACGGCCGTCAATTCTCGGTTAGGGAGATCGAGTGCAAGGCAATCAATGACGAGAACTGCGTGATCGCCATCCGCAAGAAACCTACCTTATGATGTTAACTGCAATGCGCCGGATCATTCTGAAAGAGACGCGTCATATTTACCCATTCAACGAACCCGCTCGTGAATTGAGGGTTCAGAATGTCCCATTATGGCTGTGGCAACGAGATGTTTTAAGTCCCTATTTTTCAGAAGAACGAGAGTACGAAGGATGGACCGAAGCCCAAGAGCACGAGACGGAATTCAGGGGAGAGACGCTTATCCATCGCGATAATCTCTTTTTCAACCATGCGTTTGTAGATGAATTTTTCAATCGCGCCAGGTCAATGGGTGCCCCGGTTCGAGCCGCATTTTCGGCCGAGGACCAGGCCATAACGAATCACGCTCTGCCGGTATCACAGGCCTTCGAGAAAATGGGGGACGTTTTACTGGCAGACATGTGGTATCTGCCGGAAGGGATATCCCAGAGAAGGGATGCCGAACCCTTAGTAATCGATAGTGAGGCCCGAGAGGTGGGATATTATAACGTGCCGACCTACATGGCTAGCTTCACAGGCGAGCTAACGTACCACCTACCCCGTAGGGCCTTCATCTCTCTGGAAAGCTGGTTCCATTTATTTGTAATCGACATCCTCTTTGGTGTATTTACGCGCGGCAAAAATATGGAGGAAAAGGTATCAAATGAATGGCCTTATCGATTGAAGATTCTTATGAAGGCGATCGTCGAGCAAAATAGAGTGCTCGATTGCTCCGAAATGGTTAAGGTCGGTCAAAACGTAGCGATTGATCCTAGCGCGATAATCCACGGGCCAACGTCCATAGGAGACAACGTAACCATCGGTCCGGGCGCTGTTATTGATAATTGCCTGATTGGTAGTAACGTCAACATCTCGCAGGGCTGCCAGCTCATGTTGAGCGTAGTTAGCGACGGCTGTTTCCTTCCATTTAGGGCCTCTCTTTTCATGACGACCTTGATGGAAAATACCATAGTGGCCCAGAACACCTGTCTACAGATGTGCGTGATCGGCCGCGATACCTTCATCGGCGCAGGTTCGACTTTTACAGACTTCAAGGTTTTACCCGGCACGATCAGGGTCGCCGACGGAGCGGGAAATTTGGTGAGGACCAATATGCCCGTCCTTGGGGGGGCGGTAGGCCATCATTGCCGCTTGAGTTCCGGCGTGGTGATCTACCCAGCCCGGACGGTCGAATCGGATACCGTCGTACTCGCCGCGCAAGATAGGCAATATATTACGAGGGACGTGCGATATGAGGAGAGCAGTCACCATGCGATCCCACTTGAGAAACCATGGCCCAGACTTTACCCAAGAGAGATAGAAGCTGGTGCGGAAAGAACTTGACGCAGTTACCAACACGCTTTCGGAAGCCGGGCATCGGATGCAGGGCATCGGATGCAGGTATGACAAAGTGATAATCAGGAAAGGACAGTAACCTATGAGTAAAGGTCGGATTCTGGTCGTAGAAGATGAAACGGATATCGCCAATCTACTTCATATCTTCTTTACCAACAGGGGATACGAGGTCGCGACGGCGGCAAAGGGTCGTGAAGCGTTTGATCGCACCCGTAGCAGGCTGCCCGATCTCATTGTATTGGACATTATGCTACCCGATATCGACGGCTACGAGATTTGCCGGCAATTGCGCACAACAACGCGCACCAGTCACATTCCGATCGTCTTCCTGACTCAACGTGATGAACGGAGCGATGTCATTGCCGGCCTCGAACTGGGTGCGGACGATTACATCACTAAGCCTTTTGATATGGAAGAGCTCGGATTGCGGGTCCGTAATGCGATCAACACTCATCGACGAACGAATATGACGGATCCCAGGACAGGTCTGCCGGCGGCACGCCTGATCGAGGAGCAACTAAGACAGCTCATTCGTGTAAAGGGCTGGACTTACGTTGAGATTCATATCGATCATTTAGCACCTTTTAGAGACGCATATGGTTACATCGCCGCAGATGAGGTGCTCCGATACTCGACGCTGCTGCTGAACGAGGTTATGAACGAATTTGGTGGTGAAAGGGATTTTGTTGGGCAAGCAGGCGATCAGACCTTCGTTCTCATCACATTTGCACAGAATTCGTCGTTTATAGTCAACGAACTACAGCGCCGCTTCAATGATAAGATTGGTACACATTACAACTTCATGGATTATGAGCAGGGCGGAATTCGGCGCCCTGACGGATCCTTAGCTCCGTTAATTCAATTAAGCTGCGGTACGGTGACCAGTGAAACAAGGAAATTCTCGGATATCCGAGAGATCACAGAGGCCGCGGCCGAGGCTCGACGTTAAAGATAGGTGCGCGGATCGCCCACCCTGCTAGCCGGGCTAAATAGAACTGAAGTTATTATCGAAAGAGGATCGTTTCTTGAGAGATTTGCAGCAAGAACAAATAGAGGTGCCAGAGACTGACCTGATCAACAGGCAGCTAGAATCGCTGAACCGAATCGGACACCTACTCAGGCAGAATTTAGAATTAAAGGACATCTTAGGGCGTGTCGTCCAAGAGGTTATCGACGTCACGCATTCGGACGCCGCATTGATACATTTGATGCAGGCTCGTGGCTTGGATAATTCGATTAGGATCAGTCAGGGTTCCGTCTTGCCAGAAGCTGGTATCAGTGATATTGAGAAAGAAGCTGCCGATAACCGCGAGGCCATCGCTCGCCAGTTCGAGCAAGAGCCAGGCATCGTGGCTTCAATGCTTTGCTACCCGATTGTTTCCCAGGAGGAAGTAATCGGTACCTTCACTATCGTTAACTTGCAGGCCAATGGGCTGAATACCATCTCACCATCCTACATCGGCGCCGTGATAAGTTTCATCGTGGCGGCGATTGACAAGATGGGAATTATCAACGAGCTTGACCAGCGATCTCGTCTGATGGCAAGGCGATACCAACAGCTGGAGAGCGTCGCGAAAGTAGGTAGTCAAATCGATTCTCGCGGCTCGAGAGACGATTTATTTCGCAGCCTAACCAGGGTCATCGGGCAGGCGGTGGAATATCGGAGTGTCATTCTTGACCTCATAGACGACGATGATCCCGATCTGAACCTATGGACCGTCGCCGCATGGGGTATCTCTGACACCGATCTCGAATCGTCGAAACACAAGAAGAAGCAGTGGCAGATCTTTGAACAACTCCTCCGGCCCGAATTCGCCCTCGGCGCCACCTATTTCCTTCCGGTCGAGAATGACCCATCGGCAGATAGCCGAATAGACATTAAGATAGGATCAGCTGAGCAATCTATTGAGCGCTTGCTTCTATCGACCAACTCCTGGAGAGAAGGAGATCGTTACTTCGCGCCTCTGTATCGTTCCCAGGGCCAACCGGTAGGTCTCCTGACTCTGGGTGATCCAGTTAGTGGCAGCCGACCAGATATCGATACCGCTCTCCTGGCTGAAGTTTTGGCCAAATACGCGGTGATGATCGTTGAAGAATCCAGGCTCGTGGCTGAGGTGGAAAGTCGCGACCGCGAAGTGAGCACTTTATTTGAGGTAAGCCAGAGAATCCAGGGAGCCCTCGGTAAAGATAGGATCCTGAGAGAGACGGCCGATTATCTTCTGCAGATGGTCGATGCTACTGACTGCACTATCTACGAGTGGAGTAGAAAAAGTAAAGAAGTATCTGTGAGCGTCGTGGCAACAAAGCTTCCTGATACGGCCGCGATGGCAGAGGGTACAACCCACGAACTGGCCAAACTGGTCCCGATTCGCCAGGTCCTGGAATCTCAATCCCCACTATTGCTGAATCTGGGTGATAGTGACGTTCATCCCCCGGAGAGGTTCTCCCAGACGGCTGAATCAGGATCTTTTACCTTGGCTCTATTGCCGATAGAGCTAGGTGGCGAGGTCTTTGGCGCCGCTGAATTACTCATTCCGAGGAGTGGTCGCGACGTTGGTGCCAAGGAGATAAAGTTGCTGACCGCTGTGATAAACCAGGCGGCCATTGCATTGGAAAACGCTCAACTATTCGATGATACGCTCCAGCGCGAGCGCTTTTTTGCAGCCCTGGGTCGAGTCACCCTGGCCATGAACCAGACAGTTGACCTATCCGCCGTTTTGACATTGATCTGTCGTGAAAGTTTGTCGCTGTTTGGCGTTGACGGGGCTTATATTTGGCAGAAACAGGGGGACAGACTGGTCGGAGTTGCTGCCCGCGGCTATAAGGAAGAACAGTTCGTCGGCTCGGCCGCATCAATCGCTGATAAGGATGTATTTGCCCCAGCCATCGCGAGCGGTGGCCGTGGCGAATATTGTAATTACTACCAGAGCCAGACAACCTATACGAAGCATTTCCCCCCTTCCCGTTA
>JAUVOB010000168.1 GCA_030599405.1 Chloroflexota bacterium
ACAGCTTCAATGGTTTCTCTACCCAGGGATCTATACGTTTACATACCGGGTTGGAAAACCAATCGGCTCAACACCGCTCTCTCCCATGGCAGTTCAGTCGGATATCCAGGAGGGGCGGTAGCCCAACTTGAAGACACTATTCTATTTAATTTCGGTGTACCTATTCATTTCTACGCCCAGGTCGATTTTGAAGGGTTCAAGGAAGCTGTCGATATATCAAATGGCATCGACGTTCCGGTGAGTTGCCAGCTTAGAGATTGGCGGCTTATATCACCTGAGTTGGATCCCAATAATGAAGACAATTGGGAGATGTACACCCTTGAGCCCGGCATTCATCATATGGATGGCGACATGGCTTTGTGGTATGTACGGTCACGCCGTACAACCAGTGACTTTGACCGTGGACGCCGGCAGCAGCAAATGCTTCGCCTCATGCTAAATCAGGGAGTTGATTTCGGATTAATACCAAATCTGCCCAACATGTGGAACACTTACAAGGATACGGTAAATACCGATATGGACATCGGCCGGATGCTCCAGTTAGCAGCTCTGGCTCCAGGCGTTCGGGAAAACGGTGTACAACATCTTTATATCGTCGGTGACCAGCTGCTGCCTTATACAGTCCCCAACTCGGGTGCGAGGGTTCAATTGCCCGTATGGGAAAATATGCAAGATACATTTCGACGGCTGTTTCTTCCCCCAGCACTCAATCAAGCATCGCGTCCGCCGATAACGGTTGAGGTGGTAAACCATTCTGGCAATCCGGACCTGGCCCTGTTAGCTGCCGATAATCTGGAATGGTACGGGTTTGAACCTGTGATCACTGTACCTAATGGCCCTTCTGGGGATACAACCGCTATTTCCTATTACGCCCAGAATTTTAAGGGCTCCTATGATTGGCTGCTAAGCTGGATATTTGATAAACACAAGAGTGCGATCGAACTCGTGCCGGAGACAGCTAACGATTACAATTACAAGATTATTCTTGGCCCTGACTATAACCCTTGCCGACCACAGCTATTCGCTCCAGAGATTTACCTGGACTAGCAAGCGGTCATTTGAGCGGATTGCTTCAAGATTCGTTTTCTCAATGCCGACCTGACAACAACGTGAGTCGAGATGGCAGCCCAGTAGGCTGCCTGTCGTGTTAAACCGCTAGGTTGTGATTTCAGAGTTGGCAGCCTAGAGATCCACGTCTCAACATACCCTTCTCAGCGAGCCTTTGAAGATCGAGCATGAATGTCTGTGAATAACTCTTTGACCAACAGTGAAGCTAGAATATGAATCGGAGTGACGGACACCTTCTCATCTTTTTCGTGGATGGCGTGGGACTTGGGGTCAATGATCCAGAAGTCAATCCATTCATCGAGGCAAACCTCCCCAATTTGACGGGGTTGTTGGGCGAAGGATGGTATCTTCGGCCGGATTGCGGTGGGCCTGGAAGAATTACCACTGACCGGGTTAGCTTGGTGCCGACGGATCCGAATCTGAATATGCCCGGTCGTCCCCAAAGTGCCACAGGGCAGGCGACCATCCTGACCGGCCGTAACGTCCCTCAAATTGTCGGCGAGCATTACGGCCCAAAGCCGAACCCGACCGTAGCCGCAGTCGTAAAAGATTCAAATCTATTCAAGGATGTTATCAAGGCAGGTGGTACTGCAGCGTTGATCACACCTTATCCGCAGGGTTATTTCGATTCGATTGAGAGTGGGAAACGGCTTCTGTCTTCCGTACCTTTAGCAGCCGTTAGCGCTGGCCTAGATCTTATGACCGCCGAGGATCTGCGTGCCGGTCGGGCGGTAAGCCCAGGATTCACCGGGCAGGGCTGGCATGACTACCTGGGTTTCAACGATATTCCGGTTCATTCCCTGTACGAAGCCGGACAGCAGATAGCAATCGTAGCAAGGGATTACAGTTTCTCATTCTTTGAGCATTGGCCGAGCGACAGGAGTGGTCATCGTGGAACAATCGTCCAGGCAAGCCAGCACCTCGAGATCATTGATGAAGCCCTAGGTGGCTTATTCGATTCGTGGAATGAGGAAGATGATTTGCTTATTATTACCAGTGATCACGGCAACATCGAAGAGAAAAATCATCGACAACATAGTAGAAATCCGGTACCAACCATATTGTTCGGCACCGATCACGCGAAATACGCGGAGAGAATTCAGGACTTGGCCGACATCGCCGGAATCGTCAGAAGTTACCTGTGTATCAACTCCACCTAATCCGAGGTGATTGAGCGGTCAGCAACCTGCATGCTCGAGAATCAAAGCCAACCGTGAGGTAAACATGCGGATAAGTTCCGAGTCATTCAAAGATACTCTTCGTCATTTCCCATCAGGTGTGACCATCGTCACAATCAAGAGCGATACACAGGTGCACGGTCTGACCGTCTCAGCCTTTGCCTCAGTGTCACCGGATCCACCGCTGATCATGGTCGTCATAGACCATCGTCATAAAGCTTATCCGATCTTGGAGGAGGTTGGCGCGGTTTTCGCGGTGAATATTCTGGGCCAGGATCAGGAATATTTGTCCCAGCGATTTTCTTTGGTGACAGATGAGGACCGATTCCAAGAAGGAGATTGGGATTCAGCTGTCACGGGAGCCCCTGTGCTAAGAGATGCATTGGCATGGATGGACTGTACCATATTCGGACGATATTCAGCTGGCACGCACCATATTTATTTGGGCGAGGTCCAGGCGAGCAAAGTCGCCAGGCCAGATGAATCCCCCCTGATCTATTGGAACCGAGATTATCGCCACCTTGATCTCGGTGCGGAAGGATGATTTATGTATTGCCACCCTTAGGCCGCCATCTCTTATAATCCTCTATCTCATCGAGATCATGAAGGATCGAATCTGTCTTCACCTCAACCAGATGCAATTCCGCATTATGACGTCTGATGAGTTCCCGGGGAGCGGCCCCCTCCGGTAGAGATAATAGTTCATCGAAATAGCGCCGGCCGATTAAAACCGGGTTCCCACGTCGACCCCCGATAACCGGCGCCAACAGCTCGCCTTTGTTTTCCGACCACGCCTCGATGAGCCGGTCAATGATCGCGGGCTCAACCATTGGCTGATCGGCTAACATGACAAGAATCGCCTCCCGGTTGTCTGGGAGAAGCCTTAACGCCGTCTGGACGGATGAAATCATTCCCCCGCTTGCGTAGAGCTCATTAAAGAATGTTTGGACGCCGAGTTGAGCCGATACCTTTTCTACCTCTTGAGCTTGATAGCCGGAGATCACGACAACTTCGTTGACACATGATTGCTGCAGATTGCCAATTGTTCGACCAAGGACTGTTGTGTCCCCCCAGGGAAGCAGCTGCTTAGGTCTGCCCATCCGTGATGATCGGCCGGCGGCCAACACAATGGCAGTGATGCGGCGGTGGATCTCGCGCACTGGGCGGTTCGAGCGGATCGCGCCTAAGATCACCCTGTCGATCCGATCCTCTTCCAAGATCAACCTGGCAACGTCTCGAGCTTTGTCCAGTAACTCGTCGCTGTCAACCTTGTTGAGGAAGGGCACTACGCGCGCGTTCTGCGGAATTCCTTTCAGACCGCCTTCTTGGTGAGTTATTAGTCGAGCCAACGCCCTAGCCGTCATCGGCTGGTCAACTTCCAGCCCGGTTATCGCTTTGACTCGCTCCGGCCGATGGGCGATCTCTGAGATCGGCTTGCCGATGGCATCAATCCCCGCAGTAGGAAAGACAACCGTCGCTTCTGGCGGAATCACCGGTTCATGGGGACCGGGCGCTTTACATGGCTTTCGTCTTGATCCATCGGCTTCAACCAGCACGTAATCAATGTCGTCACGCGAGAATAGTTGTCCAGGTAGATCAACCGGCACGCCAATAACCTTATCTCCGTGTGGCGCTCCCACCACCAAGCACCTGCCCGAACGGGCCAAAGACTCTGTTATTTTTCGGAATAGCTCAGCGTGCCCGGACACGATTTCCGTTTTAGGACCTTGTTCCAAAGATTCCCCAAGCTCTGATGGCAAAAACCTTATCACTTCCGGAACCAGCTGCAGCTGTGAAACAGAGAGGTGAGTAGTCGTAGTCATCACAATACCGCCGGATAGCCCCTCAGATAAAGCCATCATTAGACTGGTCTTTCCACCGCCCCCGGTAAATGCCACCAGGCCTGATGATCCGATAGTAAGTGCTTCCGCCAGTGAAACTAATCCCTTGTCCATTCCAGCGCATTCATCCTTGACAGAATCGCCTCCAGAACACCCCCACCGATAGCCAGCGCTTTATCTGAGATTGTGAAACAGGCGGAGACATCAGATCTGCTATCAATATCGCCGATTTTCAGTCCACCGGGTACTTCGGTGCCTGGCGCGATCAGTCCCCGAATGACGCCATCATAAGGCGCGAGAATAGCCTTCTTCTCGATAACGCCGATGATGTCGCCGGTTTTCACCAGATCGCCGATTTCATGCCCCCACTCGACGACACCACCGACCGGTGCGCGTAGGACCCTCTCTGCTCCTTTACCCCCAACTAAGCCAGGTGTGCCGGTGTTTGGATGCGCATTCCCCTCCCAGATCACGCGGCCGAGGCGATGCCCGCGCATCGTTTCAATCACCGCGTGGCAGTCGATGCCGGCCGCAAAACCGGGACCTAAAGCGATCACTGTCTGCGCCTGACTGAGATGGGTATCAATATTACGTTTTGCCATTCGCGCATCAATAATCGCACCATTAATAAGAGATGAATCTTTAGATCCTTTTGTCTTCCCACCGGCTCTCATGATTTGGTCAGGTAACTTGGGAGAAACTAGGACTGGGATGATGCCCTTAAGAGCCATCTCCGATGCTTCAGTGAAATTCTGGGCAACCCGTCCTACGAGACCTTCTACCTCAACCTCCCCTTCGTGCACGGCAG
>JAUVOB010000276.1 GCA_030599405.1 Chloroflexota bacterium
CTCGCGAACCGCAATAAACTGTCGATACGCTCCTCTCGCTCCGCTCCACTAACTTCAAATACATCGGCATAGAAGTTCAAGTTTTCCAGGACCGATAAATCTCGATAGAGGTTGAATCGCTGGGCCATGTATCCGATGCGCCGCTTAATCTGTTCAGGTTGCCTGACTGTATCGAAACCGGCAACGTTCGCTTCTCCTTCGGACGGATCCATTATGGCTGTGAGCAGTCGGATAGTCGTCGTTTTACCGGAGCCATCCGGACCAACCAAACCGAATATTTCACCAGTTTTGACCGTTAGATTGAGATCTTCCACGGCGACCTTTCCTTTGAAAGATTTTGAAAGATCTCGAGTCCTTATTGCGATCTGCTCAGGCAAGTGATTCGCTCCTCACACCCAAAGCTCTAAGAATCATCGTCTCGGCCGAATCAAGGATCTGGTTCCAATCTCCAAGGTCGAGACCGGTAGAGATCGCCAGGAGAATGCCGTCAAAAAGGGTGACGATCACAATTGCCGATTCTTGGGGCGAATCGACGTCGAATACGCCCTCGGCGATCCCATCCTCTATGATCCTGGTCATCAAGTCGACAAATGGTATATAAAAATCCCGCAAACGCTTCTCTATGTCTTCATCATGCCGGAGTAAGGACCAAGCTTCGAGAAGAATATCGACGAGAGGTGACATCTTCACCATTTCTGTTTTGAAGAATGCGAGACTCGTCTTGAGCTTTTCAACCGCCCCTAATTCCGGTGATGCAACCAGGGCTTGCCATTCGTTTCCGAATTGTTGCATGGCGTCATCAAGCAACGACGCGAATAGCTCCTTCTTGCTCGGAAAATACCAGTATAAGGTGCCCTTGCTGAGACCACTTTCGGCCACGATATCGTCCATCGTCGCCCTGTGAAAGCCCTTTTGGCCGAAGCAGGTTAGAGCTGCCGCGTGGATCTGGCGCCGGCGATTAACCGATAGTTCGTCCTTTCGGTTCATCGAAAATCACCGTTATCTTTTTATCCGACGGAGAACCCAGAGCATGACGGCAGCAAATCCGAGGGCATCGCCAACACTGAGAATGAACTTGCCGGGATTTTCTAAGCCAATGGCGGGAGAAATGATCTCATAAGCCAGCACAGCCCAGATCAAGGCCGCGATCGTTCCGACCGCAACGTCTACCGCGACGCCATACGGCGGGTCGCTGTGAAACGCTTTGGGCAGCAGCCAGGTGATCAATACGCTTCCGACAATCGTAGCAAGCAACAATACTGGCATAGCTTTGTGCCTCCTTCGCTAGGGGAATATCTGAGAACTCTTATACCGGTAGAAGTAAGGACTTCGTCGATGGGCCATGATAATAAGCCTTTCATATGCGTCTAAACTGACTGGTCAGTCTAGACGCATGATACATTTTTTCACAGTGCGCTGTCAAGGATCTGCAGGAGGGGATTACTCCGTGGAGATAGCTCTAAGTGATACTAGCTGAGGCGGCTGATCGGGCGGAGGTTTTGGGAAATTGGTCAGCCTTTGGAACCGTGCACAGACAAGGGGTTTGCTCATAGCAAAGGATATTTCGTATAGACAATTATCACTACAGAATTCATTACCCCCAATAATCTTAGTCGGCCATCAAATGTTGACCGGATGAGACGCTCGGATCACTACCGCTTCTACTCTTTAATCACCAAATGTAATACCTTGGGCCAGGGGGAGGTCCTTAGACCAGTTTATGGTATTTGTTTGCCGGCGCATGTAAGCACGCCATGCATCCGACCCTGACTCCCGGCCGCCGCCAGTCTCTTTCTCGCCACCGAACGCGCCGCCGATCTCGGCGCCCGAGGTCCCGATGTTAACATTGGCTATTCCGCAGTCAGATCCGCCAGTGGAGAGGAAGGTTTCCGCCGTCCTTATGGAGTCGGTGAAAATGGCACTTGAAAGTCCTTGGGGTACGCCATTATGCAAGTCGATCGCCTCCGCCAGATCGTCGTACTCTAGAAGGTACAATATGGGGGCGAAAGTCTCCTCTTGCACGATTTCACTCTGCTTGGGCATGCGGACGATAGTTGGTTCGACGAAGCTATCGCCGAGTTCACGTCTTCTCTTGCCGCCGGTCAATATCTCTCCACCATCTTCGACCGCCCGCTCAAGGGCCGCGAACATCTCGTCCACCGCCTTTGGGGATACCAAGGGACCCATCAGGGTACCCTCAACCAGCGGATCACCGATTCTAACCTGGCTATAGGCCTTGAGAAGTCGATTCGTCAATTCTGGAGCGATTCGCCTGTCAGCGATCACTCTTCGCGTAGTCGTACATCTCTGTCCCGAAGTTCCAACTGCAGCGAACAAGATGGCCCGGGTTACAAGATCAAGATCAGCGTCCGATGCGACGATGATGGCATTATTACCGCCGCACTCAAGGATTGTACGACCAAATCGCCCGGCAACAGTCTGGGCAACGTGTCGGCCAATCATCGTTGAGCCGGTAAATGAAATCAGTGGAAGCCTGCCATCATGAAGAAGTAGGTCTCCGATCTGACTGCCTTTACCAACAACCAGGTTGAATATCCCAACAAGGCCATAGTCTGCCATGACCCGGTTGCAGATATGTTGAACGGCGATGGCGGAAAGTGGCGCGAACTGGGAGGGCTTCCACACAACGGGATCGCCACAGACTACGGCTATGGCAGCGTTCCAGGACCAAACCGCGACTGGGAAATTGAAAGCGCTTATGACACCTACCGGTCCAAGGGGATGCCACTGCTCATACATCCTGTGCCCGGGCCGCTCCGAATGCATCGTCAGACCATAAAGCTGGCGCGAAAGTCCTACGGCGAAGTCACAGATGTCAATCATCTCTTGAACTTCACCATGGCCTTCTACCCTGATCTTTCCCATTTCCAGGGAGACCAGGTCACCTAAAGGCTCCTTTAGCTCACGAAGAGCGTTTCCGAGATCACGGATAACCTGCCCCCTGATAGGTGCTGGAGTGTTTTGCCATGAGTGGAAAGCTGTAGCAGCCTGATCAACCACCTTGTTGTAGCTATCGGGCGTTGCCTGGACAACTTCGGCCAATAGTTCACCAGTAGTCGGATTGAATGAAGCGAGCTTACTCCCGTTTGGATCGCTAATCCAATGGTCTTGTCCAGTTGAGACTCCAGCGTTTACATCCTTGATCTGTAATCGTTCCAATATCGACTTCATGGTCTGCCATCTCCATTAAGGTTAGTAGCGACAATAAGGTTGTCTCAAGCAACCTCATTGTCACCGATTTCTAGTGGGGCGATCCTGTCGAGCTAGTTTAGCACAGGCATTTTCTGACTTCCAGCATCAATAATCATGAATATTTCACGTTCGTACCTGTTTCCGGTAGAATCAGCTCGCCACATCTGAAAGGAGGATCAATGAGCAACCATTCCAGTAGCTCCGACATTACGCTTAGTCGAAGCCTGGGCCTTCTCGACATCACGATGATCGGGGTTGGCGCCA
>JAUVOB010000452.1 GCA_030599405.1 Chloroflexota bacterium
AATCGGTGATAGATGTCGTCGAAGATCAGATAGATTCCCTTTCGCTCGCAGAAGTCGACGATATCGGCGATGAAAGAATCCGGGTACATCACGCCCGATGGATTATTCGGGCTATTGATGATAATTACCTTGGTGTAGGAGCTGACTGACTCCTCAATCTCCTCCATCCGTGGTTGAAACGTTCCGTCTTCAGGCGTCACAATGACAGGAATGCCATATACCATCCTGATCATATCCGGATAGCTTACCCAGTATGGAGCCAGAATGATTACCTCGTCCTGGGGATTAACCAGGGAAAATAAAAGATTGTATATGGACTGCTTGGCTCCTGTGGAAACAATTACATTATCTGGTGAGACAAGGCGTCCGTAGTATTCCTCGGTATATCTTATGATGGCCTTTTTTAAGGATGGCAGGCCATCTGTCGGCGCGTATTTGATATCGCCGGCTCTCAATTTCGCCGCAGAACCCAAGACAGCCGTTATGGGTGCCTTGTTCTTTGGTTCGCCGCCGCCCAAATGGATTACCGGATCTCCCTTTACCCGGAGGAGACGGGCTTTTTCATTCAGTGCCAGCGTGGGCGACTCATTGATTGAGCCGGCTAACTTGCTAATGCTCATGTAGTCGTTAACCTCCTGGTATTCGAACAATCATCCCCGACCATGTTACCAGGGTGCATATAGCAACTACAGTGCCGATTGACATCTGCCTAGAATGACATTCGTCACCTCTGGTGATCGAAAGTAGCAATTCGAATGGGCAAGTAGGTTCACCTTTAATCAAATCAACTCCCTTTGGGATGAGATCCTCTAGATTATGGGTTGTGAACAGGAGTGAATGTTACGGATGAAAAAGGAACAGATGTTGTAGGGAGAATTGATCTCGAGCCGCTGGAGCGCTACTACGAAACCCTACCAACAATCGGTCGAAGCCACCGCCCTGGCATCATGCTCAATAAGGGCAGCGCGACGAGGGCAACAAGGATCACCATAGAGGTGCCATCAGCAGTCAGGAATTCGATCCCTTCCTCCACCAGTTCAGGAAGCGCTAGAATCCCGGCTTCGTAAAATTCGTGCAGGCTGCCGGCCGCGAGTCGAATGGCCAGAATGAGAAGTACAAACCCGGTCACGGCAAAGAAATAGCGCAGGTTAATGTGTAAAGTGCCTCTCATGAGCAAAAGACCAAAAATCAGGGCTAGGGCGAGTCCAGCTATCCCTCCGATAAGAGAAGCCTGGTCCGTGGCATTGGTTAGCGAAAGAGCTGCGAGGAACAATACCGTCTCGATTCCTTCACGAAACACCATAAAGAAAACAATAGCAAACAGCCCCCAACCCTGCCAGCGTGTCTCCGGAGCCATGATAGATTCTAACCGGCCTTCTACTTGCTGCTTCATGCCCTTGGAACCGCGCCACATCCAGATCACGAGACTGACTACAAGAACAGCGGCAACGGCGTAAAGAACGCCCTCCACGAACGCATCTTCAGGGTCAATACCAATCCGGCTGAACCCATATGCACCAAAAATACTTACTAGGATAGCTAGCCCCAACCCGGCATATACCCAACGATTCAGGCTCCGACGGCCAGTTTGGCTCAAGTTTGTCAGGACCAATACAATGATTAAGGCAGCTTCAACTCCTTCCCTCAAAGTGATGA
>JAUVOB010000120.1 GCA_030599405.1 Chloroflexota bacterium
ACCGCCCCTCCTGGATATCCGACTGAACTGCCATGGGAGAGAGCGGTGTTGAGCCGATTGGTTTTCCAACCCGGTATGTAAACGTATAGATCCCTGGGTAGAGAAACCATTGAAGCTGTTTGCCTCTCGGTGTCGATAGCAACAATGATCATCGTATCGGTACGCCCTATACCGGCGTCAAGCGATACATCGCTACCAAGTAAAAGGATGTTTGTGGTATTTGGAGGAACGGCGAATGTCGGCACCGGTTGGGGTAAATCCGGACCGACCGGGACATCACTATTGCCATTTGAGGGCAGAGAGGGCCCGACTAGTGGCCTGCTCGTGGGGGTCAATGACGGGACAGGTGTACTGGTGGGAGACGCTGTCAAAGTAGGAGGCACATCTGGCTCCACATCAGTAGCTGGGCTTGACGTTTCCTGCACCTTGACCTTCGGCGTGTTTGTGAAAGGGAGTGCTCGAGTTGGTTCCTTCGTGACCGGTATTTCGGTTGCTGTTTCAGTGGATAAGACCGCGACTGCTGTTGCCATGGTAGTTGGCGACGGTTCAGGAATTGGTGGACCAGAGTTCGCAAAGCTGCTAACAGCCAAAATGGCGATCAGGATAAATCCCGAGACCAGAATTAAAACCGCGACAATACGCGAAGCTGAATGATTAAGTAGATTTCTCACGATTTCGTATATTGATGATTGTTTACTACAGTTATGAGAAGGGATTCTGTTGAATTGTGCCCCATTTTAGAGCAATATCAACGCTGCATCCTTCGAATACGTTAGTAGATTGTTCCGGAAACCTAAAGCTTCTCCCCGAATACATGTTTTGTGCGGTTGAATGCCGCAAGCCCAAGGATAAATACCAGTGCAGAAGTGATAAATGTTCTCGCCAAGTAAATCGGATCCATCGGGGCGGGTCCGCTGCTGCCCATGGTACCCCACAAGACAGTTCGATAGCCGTCAATGATGGATGCCATTGGGTTAAGCCAGCGCATCACGACAGCAGGATTGAAGCTTATGCCCATAACGGTTCGCGTATCCCCAAGCCAATCGAGAGGGTAGATAACTGGAGTTAAGAAGAACCAGGCCAGTAAGACTACGTTCAGGATCATTATCACATCGCGATAGAAGACGTTCATTGAACTAAACAACAGAACAAGACCGAGAATAAAGATGATCTGGGTTATTAGTAGAGGTGGAACCCACAAAGAATGAATGGTCAGTCCGAGCCCGGAAGCGAACAGGAATATTATTAGAATCACAAAGGCGATCAAGAAGTTGACCAGATTCGAGATGGTCGATGCGGTGGGCAACAGCACCCTCGGAAAATAGACCTTTTTAACAAGCTGCGTACTCCCTGTTATCGAAGTCGCCCCACTCATTAGCGAACCTGTGAAAAAGTTCCAGGGTAATAACCCCACAAGAAAGAAGACGGCATATTGACGGATATCTTCGCGAGGAATCAACTTGGCAAATATGAGACTAAATACCAGCATCATCAACAAGGGACTGAGCAAACTCCACAGAATGCCAAGGAATGAGTTGCGATAACGAACCTTGAGATCACGTCTGACGAGGTTTGATAATAGGTACCGATGGCGCATGCCCGTACGAATATCATCGCGCCATCGATCCAAGACACCTCTTTTTTGCTTAAGGTTATTTGCTGACATGTGATCTAGGTTTGAAGCCATAACGGAAAATGAAACGAAGGTTGATATTCACCTAAAAATTGCCTATGCTGCTTGAAGCGCTGTCACCAAAATTGTCACTTATCGATTAGCTTGCTAGATGAGGACAACCTAAGTGCCAGATTGACAGACAGTCTCTTTGTCCGATCCTTGCCAACGGATGTGTTTTTCATCTAAGGTCAAGCAGAAAGGCTGAAATTATATCTTAGTTGCCGGAAGGTTGGGAACTGCGAGTTCAGATCTTTCACTTAAACAAATAATTCCCCTATCGCCGAATCATAAACAACCTCAATCTCGTGTGCATGTTCGGGGATTGTGTAAACAGGTTGAATCCCAGATTGAAGCCGCCTTAGGAGGTCGGGGTTATGCATCAGTTTTCTTAGGGTTGTTGCCAGCGCAAACGGATCGTTAGGTGGTACCAACAATCCATCTTCGCCGTCTATTATTCGAGACGCTAATGCTCCAAGATTAGATGCGACCACAGGAACCCCTACGGCAAATGCCTCTTGGATTATCAGAGACGCTGTCTCGTACCATAGAGATGGGACGACCACAACATCGTAGCCAGCCAGCGCCGACCACAGCCACTGGCGTGACAATTGACCTTTGAATTCTATACCTCGATGCTGCGCTAATTCACGTAATTCTTTCACATAATCGGGAAAGGCCTCTTGATTTCCCCAAATCGATAGAAAGGATCCATCCTCCGGCAGACCGTTAAAAGCCTCTATCAGGACATGAACGCCTTTCTGCCAGGACAATCCTCCGATGTAGGCGACCCTTATTTCATTTTCCACGGGCTCTCTTCGAGTGTAGGATTCACTCGGTGTATCGATACCGTGAGGAACGACTGATATCCTGTCAATATTCACACCCTGACTGCCATATGTGTCGCGAACGAATAATGTTGGGGCTATCAAATGCCTGGCCCCGCTCAACGCCCTGGATACCAGCCGGTTACGCAAGGCAAATATTGGCGCGATAGCAGGCGACAGCAAATCTGCGTTCCGTAGTTCCATCCTTGCTAGCGCACAACGCGCGCAGTTTATCCACCAATAGGGTCCTTTGCAGATCGTATTGTCGTAATTCGTTAGCAACTGAGCATTAGCGCAGATGTACCAGTAGTCATGAAGGGTTAAAACATAGGGAATCCCTCGTTCCAACAACAGGTCTACCAAGGAGACCGGCAGACCCATTAGATGCTGGATGTGGACGATATCGGGTTGTTCCTTGGTGAGTACCAGATCGAAGGCATGCTTAATCGTACTGTTGATGAAGGTACTTCTAAATCTACTTGTCGCACTCTGGGTACCGGTCGGGAAGCGATAGATACGAACGCCGTCTTCCTCCGCAGGTTCGGGCCAAGCTGGAGAGGTTTCAGCTGGGACGAAAATGGTGACCGTGTAACCGGTCTGTACCTGTCTCATTGACAAAGTCTTGGCGTACAATTCTGTACCCCCGATATGGTCCGGCATGTACTGGTGAAGTAGGTGAAGAATTCGCACGTTAGTTAGTCATCCGCATTTCGTCATTTCCCTGAATACTGAAGATTCGAGTTAAGTTTAGCTTTCTGCCTCGACACTGCAAACTGTGCTAGAATGCACTCCGTGATCCGGCCAACTCGATAGATCGGGCCAGTCAGCCAAAAACCGCGGACATCTGAATACGTTCCCACAACGATTAGTGCGCATATTACATCTCATTCAACGCTATTATCCGGCCCGAGGCGGCGCCGAGAAACACTTGGAGCAGATCTCCAACTATCTGGCGGCAGCCGGTCACCAGGTTACCGTCGCGACTACTGACGCCTTGGATTTTGAACTGTTTTGGGATCCCAGACGCCGTCGTGTTGCTTGCTTAACGGATATGCATTGTGGCGTCAATATTCTACGATTTCCTGTGCGTCACTTACCAGCGTCGCAATTGGCTTATCCAGGCCTAAGGCGAGGGTTATCATTCATGTCCAAAGCCACATTCGTACCGGTCGGAGGTATGATGCGAGTTGCCCGATACACCCCCTGGGTGCCTGATCTTTGGCGATGGGTTCTGGAGTCAGAGCAGAACTATGATCTTGTGGCTGGGATGACTATCGGATTCGAACCAATTATGGCAGCTGGTCAAGCCTATGCGCGAAGAGTAAAGGCGCCCTTCGTTTGCTATCCTCTGACCCACCTCGGAGCTGGCCCAGTGCCCGGCGCCGATCCGATCAGTCGATTTTACACTATGAGGCATCAAATCCGCGTCGTCTTGGATAGCGATTCAGTGATCGCCCAGACTGCCGCGGAGCAGCGATTTTATGAGGCTAGAGGACTTAGCGAGAAGAAAACATCTGTCATCGGGCCAGGGATAGAGCCTTCGGAAATTATCGGCGGCGACGGCGAACGATTCTTGGAAAAGTATGGGGTTAAGGAACCACTCATCCTATTTGTCGGATATCTTTCCAGCGATAAAGGCGCTCTCGCCACAGTTGAAGCTACACGGCAGCTGTTACGGCGTGGTTACGAGGTAGAGTTGGCGCTGATCGGCACCGTCTCTTCGCCATTTAGAGACTATTTTGACAAGCTATCCCAATCCGACAAGGAACGAATTCATTTGCTCGGCCCCGTTGAAGATTCCGAGAAAAAAGACGCGCTAGCGGCAGCGTCCTTTCTGTCCATGCCTTCGCGTACGGATTCGTTCGGGATCACTTATCTTGAAGCCTGGCTGTATGGCATTCCGGTAATAGCTGCTCGTTCGTGGGGAGTGACAGATGTCGTCGACGATGGCAGAGATGGGCTTGTCGTGCCGTTTGGCGATATCGCCGCCTTAGCTGGGGCGATGCGGACTCTATTAGATTATCCAGAAGAAGCGAGAAACATGGGGGAGAGAGGGCGAGAAAAAGTCTACCAAAATCATCTGTGGGAAAGAAAACTACGAGAGCTAGGAGATATCTATCAGGAGTTGGCTGCGGAGCACTCTGTATTTCTAGAAAATGCCAGATAGCCTACTCGCCGCGTACAACTCCTGATCTGGCAACCGGAAAAAGCCGTGCTAGGTCTTAACGAGATAGGATTGAAGCGAAGGCTTTGTAAGAGGTGCCTATATAGATCGATACTGCCACTGAATCAAAGCCGGGATCTGACTCCTCGCCAACCATAATCGCTTCAAATTCCACATCTCCCAAGGCGTGCATACCATCATCAAATCCTGAAGCAGATATGGAGATCAGAATAGGCGCGGCCTCACCGGCACGTAAAGTACCCGAGGTCGGGGAAATCGAGATATTGGTAGGAGCTGTAGCGTTCCAATTGAAGGCGCCACCCTTTGGATTCTGAATCCAAATAGCTCCTTCGATAGTGCTGGGATTTCCCTCATCTTGGAATAATACCAGCCGTTTCGGTGCTGCGTCGACGTAGGCTTTTCTCGGGATCCTGCTGTGGCGCTGGGCATCGTGTTTGAACATAGGCCAATCTGCCCCGTTTGTCCCGCTGTCCAGATCCCAGGCTCTAGCTACGCTGTTCGTAGCGACAAGTTCGAGCTTGCCGTCATTGTCGATGTCACCTACGGCTGGCGTATTGACCAACATGCCGTCTCCATAATATACAGGTGCATTGCCGTGTGGATAGTTTGAATTGGTCAATTGTTGACCGTCGCCATCGACGACGTTTAGGATCCAAGCCTGGTTGAACAAGATCTCCATCTTCGGATCACCATCATAGTCGGCCAGAATTAGGCCAGTGAAGGATTGGTATGATACTGGCGAGTCGCCCCACAAGTCTTTAGGCGTCATAGGAAACCCATCAACTGGCGTTCCATCGGCATGCCAGGCATATAGTTTTTTATCACCAGCAAGGGTTACAATCTCTAGGCCGCTATCCCCCGCGATATCGCCGATAGCAGGCGACATCATGGCGACACCGCCCATCGCCTTACCTCCTGACCAACCAGGTAAGTCGTTGGCGTAACTATCGAGGCCAACTAACCGGAATCCGTAGGTAGGATGGTCAGGGCTCTCATTATAATAGTAATTGCTGAAGCCAATAAACATCTCGTAGGAGCCGTCATCATCGACATCGGCCATGGCTAGAGAGGAGACCATAGATTCG
>JAUVOB010000245.1 GCA_030599405.1 Chloroflexota bacterium
TCACCGCGTAAACAAGGGCCAATTCGAGATCAGTCTCATCCTTTTCCTGAGGAGCAGTTATAAGTTTAACATGCCTATCGACAAGAAGAGTTCGCAGCTCAGGGTCTAGAGAATCGAGATCACCAATCACTACATGCGGGAAAAGGCTCAACTGGTCAAGATGGCGCGCACCGCCATCAACCGCGATCAAGATCGCGTCTTGCGATAAGTAGCCTTGAACCCACCCCCAACCATCCGCGGGTTCTTCACCATTCGCGAAAATCAAGATGTTCATTTCTCTTTGGCCTCGTCGAAAACGACACAGAGTAGATGGCATACAAAAGACCACCCATTGCGGGTGGTCTCACTCTGCATCGTAATTTACTATCATGACCCTTTCCTACGCCGGCATTATCCGGATCAGGTACGCAGGTCAGTGACGAACGCGGTCACTCTCTCAGCCAGGCTTACCCTAGCTCCCTGTGTCGCTTCTTTCTTATATCATTATACAGGATTTGGACTTGTTAACTAAATAATATGTGTTGTGATTTACCGCATACCAAGTCAAGTTCGTGGTCAAACTTGCGGATTGGCACATGTAATCTATCATCTGCCGTTACAGGATAGTCCATGACGAGCAAAAACAACTCAAGTTTCATCAGAGAATTATTTGGAGAGATCGGCCAACTCTGGCATGATTTCCGATTTAGCCTCTCTCGAGCCAGAGTATCATTGAGAAACTGGGTTCGCCGGATTCGAAAGCTAAAGCTGGACTACGTGGTAATGCCTGTCGGAGGTTCATTGCCTGAGCGAGCGGGACCTCCTCGTAATTTCATCCAGCGCCAACTCCCACTGCCTCCTAGACCTATAAGCATGGAGATCCTCCACAAACGATTTCAGAGTATTTCCGATGCAGATAACGTGAAGGGCGTGATTATCGTACTGTCAGGACTATCGACTGGTATAGCGACTCTTCAGAGCCTTCGTTCGGCAATTAAACGGCTCCAGACGTCAGGGAAAGAAGTCGTCGTATTTACCCCTCTCCTCGATCTAGGCCATTACTTTGTTGCCGTTGCGGCTGATCGGATAGTGATTCCCCCAAGCTCAACTTTCGAGGTGCTCGGCGTACACGCCGATTCTCTATTTCTAAAAGACGCACTCAGCAACCTAGGTATTCAGGTTGAGGTCGTGCAAATATCGCCCTATAAAACCGGATTTGACAACATTGGCAAGTCTGAGATGTCCGATGAATACCGGGAACAAGTTGATTGGATCCTGGATGACACTTATGACCACCTTGTCAGTGCCATCGCTATTGGGCGGGGAAAGACACCCCATGAGGTGAGAGAACTGATCGACAGTGCACCGTACACCGCTGGCGAAGCGCTAGAGCGAGGTCTGATTGATCATGTCGCTTATCAAGATACCTTAGCATATCTGTTGGCAAATGGTGATAGCAACAGCAAAAGCAACGCGCCCTCATCGGGCGAGATTGAGGCTGCCGAAGCGGTCAAAAAGGGCAAGAAGAAAGCAAGAATGGCTTCCTGGGCTAAGGCACGACGAATCATATTGTCGCGATATCGCCGCCCATCGAAGCAATTCATCGGTGTAATTACCGTCGAAGGTGCTATTACGCCCGGTACCAGCCGGAAACCTCCGATTAACCTCCCGATTCCGATTCCGTTCATGGGCAGTGCATCATCGGGTGAAGAGACCGTCGTTCAGATGCTTCGACTGGCTGAGAAAGATAACCGATTGGCCGCATTGATTCTTCATATCGATTCTCCCGGTGGCGTCCACTTAGCTGCCGATCTGATTTGGCGCCAGATAGTAAGGTTAGCCAGTAGAAAACCAGTTGTCTGCTATTTTGGCAATGTGGCGGCGTCGGGTGGTTATTATCTCGGAGCTCCTGCTACACACATCGTGGCTCCTGAATTGACGATTACAGGATCGGTAGGCGTATTTTCGGCCCATATCAGTTCAGGTGAACTTTACAATAGGCTAGGTGTTAACCGCGTCTTGATCAGCCGCGGCGAACGAGCGCTGCTCAGAAACGATGCCCGCCCCCTCGACGATGCTTCACGGAAGGTCCTTTGGGATGGCATTATGCATGCTTACAACCAGTTCAAGCAAGTCGTAGCTGATGGTAGAAATCTTGAATTCGATGAATTGGATTCGATATGTGAAGGACGAATATGGACGGGACGCCAGGCATTGGAGCACAAGCTCATCGATAGCCATGGCGATTTCGTTGACGCTCTCTCTAAGGCGGCCGAATTAGCTGGTTTGCCTCATGATGAGAATCACCGAGTCGAAGATGTGAACCTATACCCACAATCCCGTTCCTATCTCCTGCCCCGTCCATTTGAACAGGTGGATGATCTTGTGGCCACGGTGAGCTTAAACCGGGTGCTTGAACACTATAGCCGTCCACTGACCATGATGCCTTTCGATATTCGAATCTGGTGATAATCTCCACCAGATACCCATTGCGCGCTTAAGTCTACTAACGTGATGGTAGAAAGACCATTGACGAGGAGTAAGAATGTCTGAAGCCGAGCATAAGAAGGATAGCGGTATGACCCAGGAGGGCGATTTAGCGGGCCTCTCTTTGCTGGGCGAAGGAAAAACAGTTCCTAAGCGGAACCTCGAGACTTTTCCTAACCGTCACCCGGATCGAGATTATGTAGTGACTTTATCGACCGACGAGTTTACCTGCATGTGCCCTGTAACGGGCCAGCCCGACTTCGCTACGATAACGATAAAGTACATCCCTAACCGTCGAATTGTCGAATCCAAGTCGCTCAAGCTGTATTTATGGTCATACCGGAATGAGGGCGTCTTCCACGAGCATGTAACTAACGTCATCTTGGAGGACCTTGTGGATGCTCTTGAGCCAAGGTGGTGTGAGGTAACGGCCGATTTTAGCGTGCGTGGGGGGATTGATATCAGCATCACAGCCGAGTACACAAATCCGGAGTCGTCGGGTTAAGTATGCCTGCTTCAAGATGGTACCCGGCGATAACAGCCGCCTTCGCAACGAGCCTGGTAATTTCCAATATCATTGCAGTAAAACTCATCACGTTTGGGCCACTAACTCTGCCTGCGGCCGTTATTATTTTCCCTGTCGCTTATATCTTTGGTGATATCCTTACCGAAGTCTATGGTTATTCTAGAGCCAGACGAGCTATTTGGATCGGATTCTCATGCAATTTGATAGCTGTCATCGCAATCTGGCTCGCCGGTTTGCTCCCTGCAGCTCCCTTCTGGACCGCAAACACTTACGACACCGTCGAAGAAGCTCAGCAGGCCTATGACGCGATTCTGGGTTTCGCACCCAGATTGTTAGTGGCCTCGTTTTTAGCCTACCTCGTTGGAGAATTCCTCAACTCATACGTCATGGCCCGTATGAAGATTTGGACCGAGGGCAAGCTCCTTTGGGCGCGTACGATAGCATCGACGCTGTTTGCTCAATTTGCCGATTCATTCATATTCGTGACTCTCGCCTTTGCTGGCATCATGGCTGCCGCTGACCTGGTGGAGGTAATTCTTTCTCAGTGGTTGGTGAAATCAGCCTACGAGATCATTGCTACTCCGTTGACCTACTGGATAGTAAATTCGCTGAAACGCGTCGAAAAACTAGATGTCTACGATCGGACCACGGACTTCAATCCTTTCAAGGTCCGGGTAGATGACCCTGGCTCAGAGTAATCTGTCTGCATCTTGGGTTAATCCTGTGACTGTCGGTATGATGAACACATATCAAATAAAAGATATACAATGACA
>JAUVOB010000356.1 GCA_030599405.1 Chloroflexota bacterium
CGCCTTCTGCAGAGCGCTGATGGCTTCTTTGTTCTTTCCCGCGGCACTTAAATTCACGCCGAGTAGATACCAGGCGTAAGATTTCTCAGGAGTCCAGGCCAATACTTTTCGGAGGATCCGGTCAGCGTCAGGGCTATAAGTTGGCGTATAGCGATCGGCCGTCCAAATCAGGCGCCGTGCTACCATGGAATAACCATCAGCAAGCTGCTCCTGAAGCAATACGCCTTGTTCAGGCAAAGTAGTTCCAAGTTGCTCGTACATATCGAGGGCTTCTGCGGCTTGACCTGTGTTTAGAAGCTGGTTCGCCCGGTATAACTGCAGAACGGCTTTGCGTTCAGCGGCGTTGTTACCATCAAGCCATCCGCGTTCTTCCAGACGCGATAACACCTGGAGCAGAGTCTCGGATTCCTCTGAGGATCTGTCGAGGACCTTGTAAAGCCGCTCGGTATTGTCGCTGAGTCCTCGCCACTCTTCGACTATCTTCACCAATCCTTCTTTTAGGTAATGGTTGTAGGCCAAGCCTTCCACGTATCGGGGGATGATCCAGTGCCAGGCTTCGCTCTCGTCCAGCCAAAATAGATAGTGGGCCATAGCGATGGCGGCCTTTACCCAGTTGTCATCCTGACAGCGATCTTCCAACAGTGGCAGTTCGACCTCATACCCTTCGATACGAGCATGCAACGCTTCCACCACTCGCCTATTCAAACCACGCACTCGATCGCTGGTGCGCCGAACCTCTGATTGAAGATAATCCCGAAAGAAGATGGCCGGGGTATCGTGTAGACGAGCCCTATCAGCGTGCACCGAGACGTAGTCTCGTTCAAGCCGCCGGAGCAAAGCCTCGAGGTCGAATGGCGCTCCATCGTCGGGTCGAAGCATGGCCCGGAGCAAATCGACATCTCCCTCAGCCAGGGCAAGGGCAAACAGCGCCTGCTTATCCGACTCGGCCACCACATGCTGCATGTACCGGTCGGTCATTCTCTGAACAATCTGGCTTCCGGCGTTGGCGTCGTTGATATCGCCGACAATCTCATCGAACGAAGCGCCAGATTTCCAAATGTCCGCGGCCTCTTTTACGGCGAGAGGAATGCCGCGTGTGACACGGCTGATTGCATCAACTTGCAGATCTGTCAATTTCTCTCGAGGCTTTGTCTCTTCTCTTTCGTCCGTTGCTGTCGCTCCAATTACCGGCCTTTTATCGGCCACCGCAGCATCAAGATATGTTCGTATGTCTTCAATAGAAAGGGGTAGCATGTTATAGGCCAATAGGCGGCGAGGTGTATCATCAGCGTATCCCTTGAAGTAGTTGGAACCGAACTGGCGGCTCTGGACCAGGTCATTTCTGCCACCGATAATCCACATTACTCTGGGACCAGCCGCGCGTATAACGGACCTGACCCAGATGTCCACGCGGTCGACGATTTCGTAGGTGTCGAGTACGACGATGAGGTGTTGACGTTTGGCGATCCGATCTAGACCACGAGCAAGAGCCAATGCCAATTGCTCGTTAGGATTCAAAAAATAATCGTAATGATCGGGTTTAAGGTGAACACGAAGTTGGGTTTCGATCGCCTGGGCGATCTTTCCGGCCTGTTCCGCTCCGACTTTGATACCCGCGTCAAGGAAGGCCTCAACCACCTCCTCACCGACGTCACCAATAACCGGAATCCGCGTGCGTACGATCTTGGAGAGGGCATCGACGCTTAGACTACGGAGAATGGCCAGCTCATCCCAATCATTATCGCCGGTGATGGTCTCGGCCACCTTCTTTGCCGCCATCTCCCTCTTGGCGATTGCTTTTCGATACGCGGTCATTTGGCGACCCCATTTTTGCCTGATCGCCGCGGCGTGGATTACCCTGAACACAGACTCCGGGCTTATCTGGCGTCTACCCACTTGCAGTCCCGGAAACTTCTTGCGTTCGTCCTCCCAATCTATCCAGAGTGTATTGAACTTTCCTGTAAATGTTGTTTCGTTCTGGGCGATATCTCGGAAGCGTTTGGCTAATGTTGTCTTTCCGCTACCACCATCCCCGTAGAGAAGGCAAACGTACGGTAGGCTCTCTTTGGGTGGTGGGTCCAACAACTCGACAAGGGCAGCGCGAAACTGTTTCTGTTCCTCGACCCGCCCGACGAATAGTTGGTTATCGACGGTTATGGCCTGTCCGGGCATCATATTCTCCCTCTGCAGCAAGGCGATCATTGGGCCAAGACCGGCCACGTGACCGTGGTCGCTGACCGGATCTGAAAACCCAAGTGTGGAGACGGCCTTGCAATTGGCGCGAGCACCGTTTTATGCGATTGTCGGTACTTCTAGACGAAAATAACGATCTTACAATACAAGGAATAGGGTACCATGTCAATAAAACCAAAGTCCCAGATGAAGCGGCTATGCCTACCGAACTATTGACATGTTCTAACCCCTGATGTATTGTTGCCTCGCAATCATGTAGAAGTACCAAAACCGAAGATTTTTTGCTGCTCATAAGTTGTTGGTTGGCGTATGAGGCGCCCAATCGACGGCTCATTTATCGACGGCCAGGAAAAGCTGACAGGGTCAACGGCTGACTCCGTCAGTAGTTGACCACGTCAACGAAATATGGCCTCGCACTTATAGAGGGGTGATAGAATGCAGAGAGCACCAGAATTAGACAACCTCGCTACCATTCGAGTTATCGGAGTGGGTGGCGGTGGTGGCAACGCCGTTAATCGAATGATCGAAGCAGGGCTGCGGGGAGTGGAGTTTGTTGTGCTGAACACCGATGCCCAGGCCTTGATCTTATCAAATGCTCCAACTCGCATTCGTCTCGGCGAAGAGGCGACTCAAGGTCTTGGCGCCGGTGGAGATCCCGAAATCGGAGA
>JAUVOB010000440.1 GCA_030599405.1 Chloroflexota bacterium
TAAGGTCACATAGCTTGGCTCCCCATCGAGTATCGCCGCGTGCATGTCTTCGATCTCGCAAAGATACAATTCCTTTTCGGGGACTGGTATATATTCAGCTTCGCCTTCGGCTGGATGGAAGATGAGCTCTCCAACTTCAGCCATGCCGATGAATGGTCGATTTAGCGATAGCCGGCCTTCAGTGCCGATGACTTCAAAGGAGGTATAGAAGGGCGAAGCGAAAGAGGATGAAATAAGGGCCATCCTATCTCCACTGTAGTGGAGTAGTCCCGAAAAGACCTCGTCTACTCCGCTGGGTCCTAACTGTTGGCTCCCGGTCACGATCTTTGGCATGTCACCCATGATGTATTGGGCGAAACTGAGTGGGTAAACGCCCACATCCCAGAGCGATCCGCCGCCCCAGTCCGCGACCAGACGGACATTGTCACGGTCTTCGAGTTTGAAGTTGAACACGCCCTTAATCACGGTAACTTCGCCAACCCGGCCGTCGCGAACCCATTCTCCAACGGTTTTCGTCTGCGGGTGGTGGCGATACATAAAAGCCTCGGCAAGCACCCGATCTGCATCCTCTGCAGCTGCCATCATCCGATCGACCTCAACCAGAGTAATGGCAAACGGCTTCTCGCATAAGACATGCCTTCCAGATTCGAGAGCCCAGATAGTCCAATCGGCATGCAGATGATTGGGCAGGCTGATGTAAACCGCGTCGATAGAATCTGAGGCAAGCATCGCCGCGTAGCTACCGAACGAGAGGGGGATTTCCCACTCTTCCGCATAGGCGTCAGCTCCTGCCTGGCTGCGGCTGGCAACGGCAGCTAGCTCGCCGCGCTTCGAGGCTCGAATTGCTGGGATTAGCCGCCTATTAATCCCGGCAGTTGACAGTAAACCCCAGCGAACAGAACCCATTTTTCACCTCACCCTTTATTACCTACTGAAACCTCTCTGATCAGGGATTAGAACCCCTTCGAGAACACTCCAAATGTGGCCCTCTTGGGGCACACTAAACAAAACCAGGATTCTTACTGGCGGTAACCATATCATAGTCTAATTCCCAGAGGCTAATTTGCACGTCAGCCAGGCCAGATTTCCTAAGTAAGGCCTCGAAGTCGGTCCTAGAACGATATCGACCCAGGTAAAGCCGCGCTTGCCTACCTCGACGTCGACTGGTGACCAGGGTGCACCCGGGTTTCAATACTCTCACCATCTCGACCAGCGCTTCTGCATCAGACGGGAAAAATTCAAGTGCCTCAAGGCAACTTACCGAGTCGAAGGTGTTGTCAGGAAAGGGCAATGGCGCCGCGAATTGCTGCACAAGCGAGTAACACTCAACGCTGCGCTCGTCTGAATTACCCAGCTTGATTCTGGCCTGATCCAACATCCGTCCTGACGCGTCTAGGCCAACAACGAAGCCGTCGAAGTCTGGCTTGCGAAGCAGTGCACGTGGAACCCGGCCTGTTCCGGTCGCTACATCCAGAATCAGTGGACTATTTACATGCTGTGTCGCGCGTATTAAAGGTCTGGCTATGAAGAAACTGTCATCAGATGCGCTGAATTCTTTTATAGAATCATACTTGTGTGCAGTCGAATCATAGAGCCAGATGACCATCCGCCGGCCGAGGAATACGCCTTCGGTTGTTATAAAAATCCAATACAGTAAGATGCTGAGAAAGGCTGCTCCAGCAAGTATGAGGAGCCAAATCATTTAGGCCCAATTCCTCTGGATTCAGTTTCCTTCATTTTTCCTCATCATGAGTGCCGGATTGTGGAAACCGGATATAAACGATAGTTGGACTCGCTAAGACAGTATTTTCCGCACAGGCGTCACCATGCTCAAATGAATCTCTTCGACGGCAGGTCTTACAAACAGGTTGACGACTGGCTGAGATACGAAGATATAATGACGATAACCCATACCTTGGCCCAACCTACGGACGCCTGATCTTGTATTTGACCGAGCGAAACCGGCTGCAACTTATCCCATATGTTCTCAAGACTCACAAGATATAGGAGAATTCTAACCGAACGCTGATCAATGTACAGTTCGGACTTGCATGTGTTTAATACTTTACA
>JAUVOB010000235.1 GCA_030599405.1 Chloroflexota bacterium
AAGCCGGCCAGCTGGAGGCCAGTTACCCAGCCCTCAGTCCGGGTTTCAAGGGCGTCGATATTATCTGTCCCAAGGTTGAGTTTCATCGTTCCGTTGAGGAATGTCGTCGATTCAGCTCGCGTGAATCGCAAGGACCGCTCGCGTATTTCGGTGATTGAGCCTCTTGCCCTTAGTCTAGAAAGCGGAAGGGGAGGATCTTCCCTGGTGCCGATGGCAATATGGAAATCCGAAGGCTGATTATTTACTAAGAAGGAAAGCGCATCGTGAACTGGAAATGATGTAATCAAGTGATAATCGTCCAGGACAACGATCACTCTAGTCTCTGTGGCTATCAGTTCGTTTATCAGCGCGGTAATAAGTTCTCGTTCCGGGACGGGTTGCTGGGCCTGAAGTAGAGGATGCACCAGCTGGCCAAGATCTTCATCAACTTGTTTAAGGCTGGCGATCAAGTAGGTGAGAAAGGTCGATAAATCGTTACATGATTCATCAACAGTTATCCAAGCCACCGGCCAATCAATCTGACTAATCCACTCACCTATCAAAGTGGTCTTGCCAAAGCCAGCTGGAGCCGTTATTAATGTTAACCGGTGACCAAGATGTAGGCCCTCTTCAAGCTGGGAGACCAAGCGAGGACGCGACACGAGGCCCGGGCGTAGCGCTGGTACACGGAATCTGGTTGACAAGAGGGGCTCGGCCACCATTGTTTTTGCCTACTCCTGATTGGACGGTTCTTTCGGTCTGCCGCTACCTGGTATCTCGCTATTTCGACTCAGCTTCTGCCAGTCAACTAAGACGTGATTTACTTTGTCAGAGCGACGCCGCAAATAGTAAACCAGATATACTAAACCGCCGGCGCCAATTAGGAGTAACATGGCAATTGCCAGCGCGGGATGAACAAGCTCAGCCACCGCGAGATATATAAAAAACGTCAAAAATGTCGACGGCCACATCAGGTAGGAGACATTTCGCCAAATCCTTGCGCCACTCCAAAGATAAAGAGCATACGCCACGCCACCTAGCGCTGCAAATAACAAGGTCATGGCCAGGGCCGGATGAACGGCCGAGACCAAAATGGTAGTTAGCGCGATCAACCCACCTAGGAACATCAAGTAAATAACAATGAGCAACATATGTGTCAGTAGATCGTACCGTCTGGTTCGCGCCAGTAGCATCCGTTGAGCCTCGGCGTCAAGGACGTTCACAGATTCAAGAGGTATTGCCAGGTCACGAAGTCGATTCAACAATCCGTATAAGGCAGAGCGGTCAGGAAGGGTCCCCTTAAGGATGGTCTCGCCATCATTGGCATCGATCATTAGATTGTCAAACCAGGAGGTCCATTTATCTTCAGACAACCTGGTCTTAACATGGATTTCGTAGAAGAAGGGTTGGGTTGCGAGTTCTGGTTTCCGCGAGGATTGTTCGTGGTTCTCCGACATATTCTTGCTCCTCAATACGTCTGTCATGTTGGTCATTATCCCATCGGCAGTAGTTATATTCGTCCACCATGTAATCAATCATTCAAGGCCAACGCTCATTGATTCGTCATCGAATAGGATAACTGAAATGTCTTCTCGCGGAATGCACCTAAAGGCACATTATGGGTTTATTACTCGCTACCAGCCAGGATTACTAGACTGACGTGCATAGTGAGGGTAGATACCGTAGATTCTCTTTGCGCCCGGAAAGGGCACTTCTTGAAGAACTTCCATCTCGAGGTGCCGGCGATCGCAATTAGGCAGGATTATTCCAGAGTTGCCCGGTCGTAACCGGAGAAGATTGAGTCGATTCTCAATTACGGTTTATGGGTTTATTGGTGTGGTCTTATGCAGGATCTTCACAGAATTCTAGGCGGATCTCACCAGGCGAAGACCATTATCACCAGGATAGGACACGCCATCATAGCTGCGATATGCCACGCGCAGCGTTTCGGCTTCCTGTACGGCGCTACTGCTCCGGCGCGATCTGTCCACAAAGGCCCCCTTCGGCGGGGTTGATGGGCCGGTCGGATCGATTTCTGGTGACGAGGCGTAATATTCAGCGTCAAACCAATCCCAGCACCATTCCCAACGGTTGCCGCTCATGTCATATATGCCCAGTTCGTTAGGACTCTTCTGCCCTACCGGATGGGACTTGCCACCGGAGTTACCGGCATGCCAGCCAATCTCATCGGGATCGTTGCTACCAGAATATAGGAACCCTTGGCTCTGAATCCCTCCCTGAGCAGCAAACTCCCATTCTGCTTCCGTTGGCAGCCGGTAGCCATTGGCTAGAAAATCGCATCGGGTGGCCTTACCTCCCCCGCTATAACAAGAAGTGAGGCCCGCCTTTTCACTAAGCCAGTCGCAGTACTCCACCGCCGCGTACCAGTCTATGGCAGACACAGGAAAGGTCTCTCTATCAGGGATGTTAACATTTACGTAAGTCTTCTCAATATCCTCGCTATACTTGTCATATTCATCATAGCTAACGGCATAGATACCGATGTGGAACGGTCTTGTGATTGTTACGGTGTGAACCGGCTTCTCGAATCGATAGCCCTCGTCATAACCCATCTGGAAGGTTCCAGGTTGCACCAGGATCATTTCTGGGAAAATTGGCTCCACAGAAGGTTCAGCAATCGTGGGAACCATACTGGAAACTGTGTTATCTGGGGTAAGTTGCATTGACGCCGCCGTGGCCGATGTGCCAGATCTTGGATTTCCGGAATTACAGGCTTCCAGGGCGATCGCAGTAGCAGCCGATCCAGCAACCAATATGAAATCCCTGCGCGACAATATTCGTTTTTTCATCAATTGTTTTCGCTCGCCGTTACTACAATATGTTGTTCCGGGAGTCACGCTGAAATATCGACTATTCAGAAAATAGTCTTAAGAATAAAGCAGGTCAGAAGCGATCATATGGGATGCCACAAGTTCCGTTGACGGAGAGTGTCCTACGACTCAGG
Organism: Chloroflexota bacterium; assembly: GCA_030599405.1. Classification (GTDB taxonomy): domain Bacteria; phylum Chloroflexota; class Anaerolineae; order Promineifilales; family Promineifilaceae; genus UBA11865. Next base: position 2,945 of record JAUVOB010000235.1, read on the forward strand.
TATGACAAGGCTTCCACCTTCCTCACATCTGGATTTCATTAAGAAGGCAACTTAGGTGACCTTCTCTTGTAATAGAATAACTATCCGGTGCTCTTATATTTGGAGCTATTCCCCTAACCGCATTCGAATAGTCAAGAACGTCTCATCTGGATGAGCATCCCAGGAATAGACGACGAGGGTATGGGCGAGCTTATCATGCCAACCCTGGCGACGATCATCGATCAAAACCCAGGCGAATCCAAGAAAGAGAAACGCGGCTGAAATAACGTAACCAATAAGACGTAGGAAAGCTCGCCAGAAAGTTAGGTGACCGCCATCGACGCTGACAACCCTGAGACCCATCAGCATCATTCCCGGTGTCTGTCCCGTCATAATCCAGAAAACAAACGCGTAGGCTATGACAACTGTCATGGCATTCAGACTACCGAGAATCACACCCGCCGCTGTAACCATCTCCCCTGTGAGGGCCAGGGAATCCAAACGTGGAGACTCACCCAAAAGCCGGAGAATCGTCTGAAAGATCCACCCAGTCATGGCAATGAAAACGATGACGAGAACCACATCGATGGCGAAGGCGAGTAAACGGCTGGTGAAGCCGGCATAATATCCAAGTAGCGAACCAGCATCTAGTGGGATATTTCGTTTGTCCACCGGGCGCACGAGCCGCCGATCAATATCCGGACCCGGTATAGATCGTCGTGGTGATCGACGGAGCAAACGACGAAAGGGTTGTTCGAAGAAAGTATCGCTACTCACGGCGCGTTCGCGGATCTCCTCGATCGCCTCGTCGATGATGCCCAGGCTTTGGGCAGCGAGCATTTCCTGGACGAATTCTTGGATACGATCATTGTCAACCAGCTCATCCATGGATTCGTCCACGACCTGTGTGAGGGCTGTTTCGGCTAGGTCGCGGCTGCGCACATCCTCAGC
>JAUVOB010000442.1 GCA_030599405.1 Chloroflexota bacterium
GCCGCGAAGATAGACCAACGACGGCAACAGTCTTGGTCGTGGCAAGCACGCTCTCAATCGTTTCTTGTTCGGCGATATAGTCAATCATGTAACGGTTTGCCATACGGTCAATGGGAGGAATGCCTTGTGGCATCCGACGTTTTGCTTCCTTGTATCTCTGGAGAGATTATTGGTACTTCAAAGATTGGTTAGTCCGACACCCTCACCTTCGTTGGCTTGATCCTGCATAGCAAACGCGTTTCAAGGTGTCTCTGCTCAGCCGTGGCCACATAGCCGTAGTAACCAGGATTTCCGGTATAAATACGGGCTAGCTCGCCAATATGATCGACGGCGCCTTCCTCGGTTACCTCCACGACAGTACCCCGAACCTCGATGAATCGATACGGATCATTAGGGTCTATTGCTAGGAGAGTGACTCGTGGATCCCGGGCGATATTTTTATCTTTTTGCCGGCCCCGCGCTGTATTAATCAGGACATGGGTGGAATCTGAATTACACCAAATCACAGACATTTGGGGCTGCCCGTCGGGCATCGTCGTAGCGAAACTAACAAGCACCGGTCCATCAATCAAATCTCTATGTGAATCGGGTATCAACTCGCTCATTTGATTTATCCTACGTTTTTATCTAAGGTCGGCGACGTATTGAGAAGCCAACACCGCCTAATCTGATTCGATATAACGAATTATCTCATAGTTCTGCATGGAGATCTGTGTGAAGGAATACCGGACCGACAAACCTGAACAGATCGGGAATATAACGCGCGCTCCCCATGGCTGCAAGGTGGGGAGCACCGTGCTATGATAGAGGCATGACTCAAAGAAAAATTGCCCCCTATGGATCATGGAAATCTCCAGTAACAGCAGAGATGATAGCCCGCCATTCGATTAAATTCGGTTCCGTTGTCCTGGATGGAAATGAAACGTACTGGATCGAGATGCGACCTGGAGAGGCAGGCAGGAATGTCATCGTCCAGCGCGATACTCAAGGTGCGGAAAAGGACGTGATCCCGAGACCGTATAATGCTCGCACTACCGTCCATGAGTACGGCGGCGGCGCCTTCACGGTTTCAAACAACGTTGTCTATTTCGCGAACTATAAAGATCAGCGCCTTTACTGCCAGGCAGTTGGGAAGGAGCCCGTGCCCATTACCACCGCCGCAAAGATGCGTTACGCCGATATGGTTGTGGATATTGGTCGAAACCGGCTCATATGCATACGCGAGGATCACAGCAGCGAAGGCGAAGCCTCTAATACGATCGTTGCCATTGGTCTTGAGGGCGAAACAACTGGAACAGTGCTTGTGTCGGGTAACGATTTCTTTGCTTCCCCGCGTTTGAGTCCAGATTGTGACCGGCTGGCTTGGATCACCTGGAATCATCCCAATATGCCCTGGGATGGCACTGAGTTGTGGGTAGCTGATGTGCGTTCGGATGGTACGTTGCATACAGCACGACAGATCGCTGGGGGACCGGACGAGTCGATCTTTCAACCCACTTGGTCTCCAAGCGGCGATCTGTACTATGTCTCTGACAGAAGCGGGTGGTGGAACCTGTACCGTCATCGGGGCGGGAAGAGTGCGCATCTTTACGCCATGGAGGTTGAATTCGGCATGCCTCAATGGGTGTTCGGCATGTCAACTTACGCATTTCTATCAGCAAACCAGATCATCTGCGCTTATAATCAACTTGGCGTCTGGCACCTGGCGACTCTTGACACAGATACACAGCTTCTAGACGAGATTGAACAGCCCTACGACGCCGTTTTTGGATTATGGGGCAATAGCAGCACCGTCGTCTTCATTGGCGCTTCGCCGAATGAACCCCGGTCCCTAATCGGGATGAAGGGACCTGCTTTCGAGATCGAGGTGATGCGGAGGTCAATCGAGAAGATCGGAGATGAGGGATACCTCTCTTACCCGCAGACCATTGAGTATCCAACGAGCGAGGACCGGACCGCCTTCGCCTATTATTATGCCCCGAGCAATCGTGATTATGAACCACCATCCGGCACCCTTCCGCC
>JAUVOB010000302.1 GCA_030599405.1 Chloroflexota bacterium
CCATGTATTTTTCGCCACAATAGAGGACTCAGGCTGTAACCCACCAAACGGTCGAGGATCCTTCGCGCTTTCTGAGATTTAACCCGGTTCATGTCTATCTCGCGCGGATTTTCGAATGCGGTTTCGATGGCTGGTTTGGTTATTTCCTGAAATTCTACCCGGCTTGTCCGTGCAGGATCCATTTCAGCCGATTCCATTACATGCCAGGCGATTGCCTCCCCTTCCCGGTCCAGATCTGTTGCCAGGAAGATCCGCTTGGCCTTCGCACTAGCGGCCTTCAACTCCTTAACCGTGTCGCGTTTCTCATTTGGCACGCGATACTCAGGCTTAAAATTATTCTCGACGTCAACGCTAAGACGCGATCGCAGTAGATCACGCACATGCCCTACACTTGACATAACCTTAAAACCGCGCCCGAGGTAGCGGCCAATCGTCTTAGCTTTCGTAGGTGATTCGACGACAACGAGGTTCCCGCTTCGTCTTACCGTTTTTTTCTTCTTCGCCCTCTTCTTCGTGTTGCGTTTGCTTGTCTTTTTCTTGCCTGCTTTGCTCGTGATAACGGGTTTTGGCAGAGAATCATGGGCAAGCGTATGTCCTTGTCTATAGACGTTTGATCCACACACCGGACATTGCCCTCTAGTTCCAGGGCTTCCATTCGCTGCCCATTGAGGCAACGGATTCTGTAATTGTCTCTTTTGCTTACACTTAAAGCAGTAGGTTTCAAGAATGATTTCTTCAGTCATTTAGCTGTAATCTTCCAAGTTACTATCCGTTAATTCGTTAACCAGTTCCTTAACCAATCGTATATCGTCTTTATGAACGACAAGTATGGCGTCATCGGTATTCACCACGACCATACCGTTGAGACCTACCGCGGTTAACAGTTTGCCGTCTTCGTAATTGTATAAGAGGCTATCGGATGTGTTTAACGATCTCACCAATCCCATTTCCACGTTTGCTTCTTCATCCGGATTGATCGCCTCTTTCAGCGCGTACAGCGTGCCTGGGTCGCTCCATCCAGTATTACCATGGAGCACGACTGCATCATTGACATCAATGTGCTGAACGATGGCATCATCAAACGAGGCGACCTCCATTAATGGATATTCTTGACTAAGTATCTCAGTGTAATTATCTTGATCAATCGCCTCTTCAATTCTCCTAAGTCCGTTCCACATATCGGGCTGCAGACGTTCATACGCTGACAGTATGTACCCTGGTCTGGTCACGAAATATCCAGTATTCCATACGAATTTCCCAGATTCGAACATCTGTCGGCACTTGTCCAAATCCGGTCGATAAACCCAGGACTCATACGCATAAAAGGGAGTTCCGTGCTCGTTTCCCAGCTCTGGACCCAGACCAATCCAGCCCAAGTTACTGTTCGCGTAGCGTGGTGTTTCTCCGAGATAAACCATCTCAGCTTGTTCTGACTTTAAGATGCTTTCGGCCGATTTTAGCAAACTGAGAAACTCCGATTGCTTGGTCATATAATTGTCGCCCCAGACAATCGCGATAGGCTCATCAGGGCTGCAATAGTGCCGCACATGGACCATCCCAAGACCAACCGCAGCCGCGAGGTCGCGGCGAACCGGTTCACCAATAAAGTTCTTCTCTGGTATCTCAGGCAATTGTTTGCGAAGTATGCCAAGGTATGCTTCGTTAGTAGAGATCAGAATATCCTCAACTGCGTATGAGCCCAGAAATCTCTCAACAGCAAGCCGTACTGTGGATTTCGGTCCAATTATCGGCTCAAATTGCTTAGGTGATCTCTTTCGGCTAATTGGCCAAAGACGTCTTCCTGTTCCACCAGCAAAAATTACAATTTTCATATTTCTAATACTCTCGCTATTTCAGTCTTAAGTAAGTCAGGGAAGGAGATTGAACGGTATTATCGCAATTTAGGCTCAGTATCGTATACCGGGTCCGGCTCTCGTGCCAGAACATATCGCATTCCCCCCTCTTGCCGGACCATACCTTTAAGTTCCATAAGCGTAAGCGTGCTGCTGACGAGAGCACTTGATAATTCAACTTGCCGAGTCAGATCATCTATGTGAATCGGTTGATGAGTGAGATTTTTAAGAAGTTGCGCCTCCTCGGCCGATTCAGGCATGGCCATTTGAACCGCTGTCTGTTCCTGTACCATCATCATATTTAGCTCTTCGAGCACATCCTCGACATTTCGAACCAACTTCGCGCCTTCCTGAATCAACGAATTTGTTCCTCGACTTGCTGGGCTTGTAACATTCCCAGGTACGGCGAATACTTCCCGATTCTGCTCCAGAGCAAAATCGGCGGTTATCAATGCACCGCTACGCTTGCCGGCTTCGATCACGATAACGCCCAGCGATAGCCCACTGATGACACGATTTCTTGGAGGGAAATTCTTCGCCTCTGGCTTGGTTCCTAAGGCGAATTCGGAAACAAGAGCTCCGTGTCCGGAAATGATGTTGCTAGCTAGAGAACGGTTTTCCGATGGGTAGATGATATCCAGTCCAGAACCTAAGACGGCGATAGTGCGACCACCCATCTCGACTGCTGTCTGATGGGAAATCGAGTCGATTCCCCGGGCAAGGCCGCTGACTATGGTTACTTTGTTATTAACCAGCCCTCTGACCAGATCCGTCGTGACCTGACGTCCATAGGCTGTCTTGCGTCTCGTACCAACCACCGCAATCGCCCATTCGTCCACCTCCTTGATCTCTCCACGCACATACAGCAGTGGAGGTGGATGAGTGATTTCCTTAAGGTATCTTGGATAGCCTTTCGAGTCCCATACGAGCAGTTCTATCCCAGCATCCTGCACCTTTCGCAATTCGGAATCAAGATCAATGGTTGAGCGTGTACTCTTAAATCCATCAATCGTCCGGCGATCCAGACCTGCGGACACCATGTCGTGTTCACCAGCGTGCCAGGCATCTGCAACTGTGCCATATTTCTTAAGAAGGGTTTTGAGCTTCGCCGGGCCGATTCCCTTTACTAGGTTGAAACCCAGCCAATACTTGAGATATGGATCAACTACCGTGGACATGAAGACGAGAATAAGACGTAGGCAGTACCGTGTCAAGTAATGAGTTCAAGTGGACCCGTTGAGACAGCAGAAGATTGCCTACTATCTAGCAGATTAGGGGAGTAAACCCGGCATCAATCTTACGGTTACTACACCAGACTCAAAATCAATATCGCGTATCACCTCGCTGATATCTGGCAATAGGATTTCAGCATCAGATGCCTTGACAACGAACACGTTGTTCGCCTTCGTTTCTAATACCTCGCTTATATCACCGAGGTATTCCTGATCTTCTGTATAA
>JAUVOB010000385.1 GCA_030599405.1 Chloroflexota bacterium
CGAATTCGAGGATTATAATCGATGTTGCTAATTTTTATCAAATTCTTCACTTTTATTCCTTGTCAGTCTTGGAGCAGTCGGTATGTCGTCAGGCAAGCAACGGTTTTAAATGCTACCCGAACCTAAGGAGGAGGTTATAATCCGTGGATTGTGCTCCGCATGAACTCTAGAAGAAAATTATAATTCGCTGTTAATGGAGCCGTTCTAATCTGGCGTCTACAAGAAAATTTGGCGGCACTTTTACTTAACATCTAATGTGTCACTGTGAGAAAAATCAGCTTTGAAGTAGATGCCATCGTCAAAATAAAGTCGGGATTCTATTAGGATTCCTTGCTCAGATAACCTGACAAAGCTAGCATATATACTATAGGAGTAGACGTTGCAGCAAACGAAACCCTTGTTACCTCGTTGGTTGAGTTTGATAGTAGGCCTAGCATTTATCATAACCGGAATCATCGTTTCCGTCCTTATCTATCTTTCGATACAGGCATTTCTGGACCGACCGCTGAATCCGCTTGCGGAAGCGGCCGAGCATGTCAGTGATCTGAATCTGCAGCCTTTGCCTCAGGCCGGCATAGTCCCAATTCCAACCATTCCGGATGGGCAGGCATTACCAACCCCGATTCCAACAAGTGAAATATTGGCAAATTCGGAGAGAGTAAATATCCTGATGATGGGTATTGATCGCCGTCCGGGAGAGCCCTTTATCTCCCGTACCGATACGATGATGCTCATGTCTATAGACACCGAGCTCTTAACAGCATCAATCCTATCGATTCCGCGGGATTTGTACGTGATCATTCCTGGCATTGGCCGAGACCGGATCAACACGGCTTTCGTCTACGGTTCCGCTGGGAATAATCCGGCCGGCGGGGCAGAGTTGGTAAAACAGACAGTGGAATACAATCTTGGCGTTCCAGTTCATCATTACGTCATGGTAGATTTCAACGCAGTGACCCAGGGAATCGATGTCATTGGCGGGATTGACGTGAACGTACCGACGGAGATTTACGATCCAACCTTCCCGAACATGAACTACGGCTACGATCCTCTTTATATCGCTGCCGGGTTGCAGCATTTTGATGGTGCTACGGCGTTAAAGTATGCCAGAACCAGACACCAGGATAATGATTTTAACCGGGCGCGCCGCCAGCAGCAGGTCATTATGGCCGCCAGAGACAAGGTAATGGGGTTAGGCATCGCTGAAATGATCGATCAGGCTCCAACCCTGTTCCAACAGTTGAGCCAAAGTTTCCGTACGGATCTTAGTCTCAATGATCTTGTTAGTCTTGGAAAGGCTGTATCGGAGATCCCCAACGAGAACATCCGGAACGAGGTTATCGACCACAATTACGTCACCAACTATCGTACTGAGACTGGTGCGAGCGTTCTGATTCCTATCAATGAACTCATAGCACCCCTCCTGAACGAATTGTTTTACAGTGAATAGCACGGGACTTTCATCCGGCGGCTAGAAAGCAGTGCCGCCAAGCTGATTTGAAGAGTGGCGAAAGGCAAGCTCTCGAGTGAGAGAAAAATCACAGCTGCTCGAGATGCCAACCCTATTGGATAGTAGTGTTCGATGGATCGTTTCGCGTTTAAAGAGTTATTGGCCGAAGGACCGCTTTTGCTCGACGGCGCCATGGGCACAGTGCTGCATGGGCGAGGTGTAGCCATCGATCAGTGCTTCGATGCTCTAAACCGGAATAATCCAGCCATCGTAGCGGATATTCATCAGGGATACATAAACGCCGGCGCCGATATTATCGAGACCAATAGTTTCGGCGCTAATCGGTTTAAGCTGGCTCAGCATGGACTCGAAAATGAGGTCGCTGAATTGAACCGGGCGGCCGTTGAGGTGGCCCGGCAAGTGATAGCGAGCTCATTCAAACGTGTATTACTGGCCGGCTCAGTTGGGCCGCTTGGGGTTCGTCTAGCTCCCCTGGGAAGAGTCAAGACTGTCGAGGCTGAAGCCGCTTTCGGCGAGCAAGTCGGCGCCCTGCTAGCCCCTTCAGGTTCCAGCACGGAGGAACAAGGAGTCGACCTGATTATCCTGGAGACGATGCCAGACCTGAAGGAACTTGGCGCAGCTATCTCGGCCGTAAGGAGCCACTCTCCTGATATTCCTCTCATCGCGATGATGACCTTCACCCGTGACGACAGAACGATTCTAGGTGACACGCCGGCTGGCGTTGCCGTCCGGATGTCGAAGTATGACGTGGATGCCATCGGCGTAAACTGCAGCAGCGGTCCTGTACAAGTGCTAAGGCTTCTGTCGATTATGCGCGAAGCCGCGCCGGATATGCCCCTGATCGTAGCACCGAACGCAGGTTGGCCACAGCAACTCGAAGGGGGGCGGGTTCTCTATCCGGCTACGCCAGATTATTTTGCCCAATTTGCACGCGCCTTTGTCGATGCGGGCGCGTCGCTTGTCGGCGGTTGTTGCGGGACAACGGCGGAACATATCGCAGCTATGCGCCAGGCAATTGACGCCCCTGAGAAATTTGGCGAGTCTTCGCCAAGTGTCGCAAGAACACTGCGCCCTCGACCATCCGTGGCGGCATCCGATGAGCCAACACGGCTAAAACAATATCTCGAATCCGGCCGCTTCGTTGTGACAGTGGAGATGAGTCCACCTCGCGGAACAGCTGCTCAACG
>JAUVOB010000360.1 GCA_030599405.1 Chloroflexota bacterium
GGACCAAGAACCAGGAACTAAGATTGGGCCATACCGGGTAAACAGTATGCCACTGTTCCGATAGTGTTGTTCCTAAGTAGAAGGAGTAAAGAGAACGTTTTGAAAACCGGCTCATCCGGCCATGATCTCATAGGATCGATTTACGACGGGATGAGAGATAATCGCTACCATTCGAGATACCTACGCATCCCTCTTTTCAGACCCGATAATCATCCTCTTCCTTCGGCCATAATCTCCAGATGACAATGGCGTACAAAGCGGATGTAGCGAGGTAAAGAATACGCAGCTGGCCCATATCGGGTGGATCCATGGGAACCATCACCTGCCATCCGGTAAAGCTCTGCAAAGCTTGAACGATAACCGTGCCCAACAAGCTGCCTGTACGGAGGCGGATGATCCCGTAGAGAACGCCCCAGGTGGCGAAGAAGAGCAAGCTGGAAGGCATAGTTGTGAAGGATTCCTGAAAGAAGAGGAAGGCGATGGCGCCAAAGAGGATCCCGCTGGAGACGGCGGCCGTCAGCGGTCCTCGCCAGTCGGCGACGCTGCGAAAGAATACGCCAAAAGTCCACAGTTGTACGCAGAAGGCCTCGAAGAGAAGTAGATAGAGGAAAGTCCGGCCCGAATCCGACCCGCTGAACGACTCGACCTCAACGGTAAGGCGTATGGCCAGGAAAATGACCCAGGCCAGGACGGCAATTCCGATACCGGCATACAAGGGCCGGCCGAAACGGAGGCCGGATCCCGGCAAGCCATACCAAAACAGGCCCAGGAACCAGCTCACAAGGCCCGCGCCAGCGAGCTGGAGAACGATCTCCCCCGGCTCGTCCCCTCCCAGACGGGGGGAACCCGTGGCAATAAGGTTGATAAGCACGGCCCCAATGATGGGTAAAATCAGAGATAGGACGACCCGGGTAAATGGCGGCAGTGATGGGGGCGGCTTCTGCGACATAGTAGCCAGATTCTAGCATCGAAATATCGCACAGGCACTCCTTGTGCCCAGGCACTGTACCGAAGACTGTCTAGATGACGATTGGAAGGACTTTCAGATTGACTTGAACGATCCGGCCGCTCTTTAAGGACCTTGCACTAAAATCCCCAGCCAGTGCGATGCACTATCGAGCGCGTCCGGTGGTGTATGCACTTCGGTGCACGAACGGTCGGACCAACCTCGGGCGGCTCTTTTTGTCAAAGATCTGATCAGCCCTTAAACTTACACTATGGAAGAAATAAAAAAATCAGACCAAGAATGGCGCGAGCAGCTCACCGATCAGCAATATCACATTCTGCGCGAGGCGGGGACAGAACGGCCGTTTAGCGGCGAGTACGTCGACACCGAAGACGACGGTATGTATGTCTGCGCTGCCTGCGGAAACAGGTTGTTTTCCTCTGGGACCAAATTTCATTCCGGCTCCGGTTGGCCGAGCTTCTGGGATGTCATCAACGAAGGCAACATCGAGCTCCACACAGACAGCAGTCAAGGCATGAACCGCGTTGAAGCGGTCTGTGCCAAATGCGGCGGTCACCTGGGCCACGTCTTTAACGACGGCCCTCAAGATAAAACGGGCATGCGATACTGCATCAACTCCGCGGCTCTTGAATTTGAAGCCCAATCAAGCGAATAGGCATCTAATGGGGGCAAGATCGGATCCGACAGGCGTGTCTGCGTTATCGCTGTCCGATTTTGGTAAAGACGATTTATGGCTCGGTTCGCGCGTCTCGTTTTAAGAGGCCCTATGAGATGGGACGATTCTCCTTACCCTGAGACGCGTTGCATCGACCCGGTGCGAAGCGAGGCAACGGAGGAGGCAGGATCGGCGATGTGCGGAAACCAACCACAGGTGATCGAGGAAAGAATGGTCGCGCAGGTGACTTCTGCTTCCTACTTTGGCAAACGAACGAGCAAAAGTGGGAAGCTCACCGTATTGCCCATGCGGCTCCACCAACAATATGATTGCCACTATGCGTCGGACGCCGGTTCTCGTCCATGGAACTCCACGAGGAGAGCATTGAAGACCGACACTATTGCCATTGAACGATTTCATGGCATAATCAGGCGCTGACAGAGTGTTTTACCTTTGAGGGATAGTTTAACGGTAGAACAGCGGACTCTGAATCCGTCGGTGGTGGTTCGAATCCACCTCCCTCAGCTAAGAGGTAGAGAGGTTGTAGAGCAGTTCTACAGCCTCTTTTTTGTCTGAAATGTTGCTTATATGTTGCGTATAGACTCATTTTTCCGCTTCTGGACACACTGGAACCAATGGAAACTGATAATTCCGAGAACCTAAGGCTGGTAGATAACAGGCATGTCTAACCGACGCGAAGAGACCGAAACAAGACATTCGAAGCAGCGCAAGATTATTGTGATCTTCTTGGCCGGGTTTGCTCTTCCAACCATTCGATCAAATCGGACTCCCTAATCCTAACGTTTCCGCCAATCCTTATATACGGAATTCTCTCCGTTTTAACCATGTCATAAACCTTAGATATCGACATTTTCAGGTATTCGGCCACCTCGGGTATCGTGTATATTATTTCCATAATTCTGGTTCCTGCCTACTTATCCGACCGCTTATCAGCGTCTACAAAATTAACCAATCAACTATCAACGGAAACCGATTGCTTGCGGCACGACGCTTGTCACGTTTCAGGGCAAGTGTAAGTATAAGTTTCGGGTCAGTTGATTTCATTTACGTCCATATCCAACATCATCTGTCCATATTGTACACAGCGTAGGTAGCCGCTATCACACCTCGTCTGCGATATCTTAGATTTCATCTATGTCAACGCAGTATCGCTGTAACTTGTTTTGGTAGATCATGGCGATCTTCCCCTGGAC
>JAUVOB010000211.1 GCA_030599405.1 Chloroflexota bacterium
CACAGGCCGTAAGGGCTCGACGATATTCCCACTGCCTAACAGGCCGCCAGATTCGTTGCGACGAACCCAATAGATATCGTCCCGCAAATTGAAGGTCCAGGTAAGGCCGTCCTCGCTGACTTGCCAACTGGCAGCTAACTCGGGATCGATCGTATTAGTCCGCTGGTTATAGCGTGTAAGCCCAGTAAAGATGTTGTCGATAACATGTACGTCCGGCTTTCCGGCCGATAATTGGGGATCTAGTGTTGCGATCTCGCCACTTATACTAACATCCAGAAATACGGGATCAGAACGTTCTTCCATGACGGGGGTGATTTCTACCTGGAGGGTTTGCAGCACGATGCGAGTGACAATAACCTCCTGGCCTTCAACCGTAACCACCTCAGTTACGACAATGGGATCGTCCACAGGATCGCTGCATCCTACCAGGAAACCAATTCCAAGGACGAGTGCAGGTAGCATCCAAGATCGATTATTTGATTTTCGTCCAACTGTCTGTTTAATATCCATTGGATGGCGATGCTATCTCATGCCTGTTGCCACTGCAAGTTCGGCTATGGGAGCCAGCCAGGAATGAAAGCATCGTCAGCGATAAGGACGGGTTTGCCACCATCCAGGTCGACGATCCAAACGCTGGCGGAACCGTCCGTGCCCTCGATACCAGAGCGCATGAAGGCTAATCGACGGCCGTCGGGTGACCAGCTTGGCGATGTGTGCCTGAAGGATGGAGCAACAGCCAACACATCCGGCTCCCCACCATCTAGAGGTAAGGTCCAGATTTGATGAATACCATTGGAAGCTCGTCCGGCAGCGATCGTACCGCCGTCAGGATGCCACTCCGGAACTCCGTACTTATAAGAGCTCCCTTGGCTGAGATCCATTACACTGGACGTTCCTATTTCGGCAACTATTACACGGGTCATGACTGTGGGACTATTCTCCTCGTCGATCCTACCCTCTTGAACGTCTGTTGTATTGTCGTGTGTCCCATTAAAGGCTAATTCTGTATAGGCCAATTGATAATTTGAAGGCGCCCATTCGCCCATCGCATCGACAAAGGCCGGGATCGACTGCGGCTGGCCGCCAAGCATGTCTAAGACGACGATAGCTCGGGCGTTCGGCTTGTAATAAGAAAGATACCGGCCGTCGGCGGACCATCTGGGAAAACGGCTAGACGCATCGCCAAAACCCTCCCCGGCAAAAAGCGTGACCTCGTGGGCGGGCCATAGGCGGCCGCTCGCTGAGTCCAGTAGCCAAACCTCGGTCGAATCTCCATTTTCGTCAATATCGCTTTGTTCAAAGGCGACCAACGAGCCATTCGGCTGCCAACGCCCGCTGCGGCACCGGTGTTCTCGGCAAGCTAGCAATTCGTTTCGATCACCGCTTGACATAATGGTTACGAGATCGTCACTGCCGTCACTGTCCAGGCTGGATACAAGAACGCCACTGCCATCGGCAAGGACGCTATAATCCCAAATTCCATTCGGTTCGTCGGTAAACTGAATTGAGTCACCCGATTCGTCCTGTCGCCAGAGGTTAGCCCGTCCGTTGATATGCTGCATGAAGAGAATTTGAGGCTCACTGACCGTATAGCGTTGCTGGTAGGCAGTGAGAGACTTCAAGCCATTTTGCCCTTTGAGGCCGGGAGAAAGTGTGATCGTGTAACTCCGGCTGTATTCCAACGACCCGGCCGGATCAAAGAGGATATTCTTTCCATCGACCTGAAGCGTTCCAGAAATGGGAGGTGTAACCTGAAAGTGGCTCCTGACGCTTTCAAACGATAGCGGCGTATTGGCAACAAAGGTGATGTTTTGATTTGCTCGAAGTTGATAGGTGGCTGGCACCCAACCGGTAATACGCGGCGTCCTCCAAAATACTAAGATTAGCAATCCAAGTATCAGACCAATCGCAGCAACAAAGAAATAACGCAACCGCATATTGGAGAACTATAGCCGAGAATCGTTCGGTGGACGATTGCCCCGCCGGGGGCTGAAGATACTCCCTTTTCAAAGTTATGATGACTCTGATTGGTTCCTCTCGTCAAGGTGGTGAATCAGTCGACCCAAATCCCTTACGATCCAGGCCTCTTATTAACCCCCAAGGATTTTGTAAACTCCCCAGTTTCGAACCGTCTAAAAAAGAAAGGCGTCTCCGCTCCAATAATTGACATAATGTACACGCCCTACGAACGCCCGGAGATCACGAGGACCTCTAGGCTGGATCGTTTCCTATCCAGAAATGGTTTGGGAGGACGTTCCGTACAGGACTTACCTGAATGGAGCCCACACGTAGCTCCGCCTTCAGCATGCCGACGTTAACGAGACACGTGTCAGGCGCCCGTCCGAACTTCTCCTGATAATAATCGGCGGCTTGGACAATCTTCTCTTCGAACGTAGTTCGCTTGTCGTCGTCAAGCCAGAGCATGCCCACATTCATAATCTTACTCCCAAATGAAGAATGAGATGCAAAAGCATCTCATTCTTCGATCAAGCTCTATCCATCCAGAATCTATCTAGCCAGTCAGCCGTTAACCAGTCATCGCTGCCCGAATTGCCAAACCAGTCTGACTTCACCTCTTTTCTTTCGTTCGAGACGCCGTTGGTCTCACTGTTGTTTGTTAATCCACTCATCCTGTGAGGTCCACCAGCAACCGGGCTCGAACCATTTGTCGATGCCGGATGGGCTAGAAGGATCCTACTTCTCTGAATCTCAAGTTGTCTCGAAACCTGCCGAAGTTCATTGTCACTTATGTAGGCGCCCTGAAACTTTCGGCAGATCTCACCTCTGACAGCAATGAAATCACCCGATCTTCTGAGCATTTCCGCGCCAGTTCCAGGAATTCCTGCCGCTGCCCAGGCCCTGTCAGGATCGGCCGCCCGTCCCACCAATCGAAGCGGGAAATCATACTTGAGCAAGGGTCGAACATCTTTGGCTATCGGATCCTCAATGCTTACAAACAGACGAAAACCATTGTCCGGTCCGTGATTAAGAAGAAAATCCAATTTCCGGTAGAGGACTCGATCCGCGTTCGAAAGCAACTTTCCGATGCCATCGATGATGACGGCCATGAGGGGATTGTTGATCTGATTATCCCGGCGATAAGTCAACTCATCAGTGAGAAAATCGATCACATCCAAGCCGCCTGGTACAGTTCTGATCACGGGAAAAATGCAGTGAGGCAATAGACCAAGAGTTCGTAGGGATTCAGTCTTATTCTGTCGTGACAGCTTTCCCCGATCCGAATCGACTGCGCCGAGCTGGACAGTCGATTGCCGGTTTTGCAGGGCCACGGAGGCGCCTATCGTCCTTAGCAGGGATGATTTACCAGCTCCTTTCACGCCAGAGATAAGGACGTTACCTACCTCGCTATTAAGCAAGTTCAATTGAATTTGCTGGCCGTGCACATCCAGACCGAGAGTGATCCTGCACTCGCTATTATCAGGCAACGAGCTAAGAAGATCCATAAGAGCTAAGGGGACGATCTCCGGTTGCTCAGATGTTCTGATCAACTCGGCACTATTAGCCTTACCAAGACCGTCAATGAGTATGCCCGGAATAGGCAGGCCTTGGGTCAAAGTACGTAGATGAATTACTCCGGCATCCAGCCGTTCTTTTGCCCTCCAAGCCCTAGACTGAATGAGGTTCTTACCTCTCTTGAAGTTTACCGGTATTTCATTGGTCGAAATCGAGCTTCCTTGCTGCAACTCGCACCTCCTCATTTTCAATGAGACCAAGTCTGTCCCCTAAAACAGACTCGATGTCTGGACCATTCAAGTAAGAACTCCTCTTTGTCAGTTCTCCTCTGCTGAATATCAGATAACTGAACCCGCAATCATCGACCACACACAATAGAACAAATGTGCTGTAGGCTAAGTAAAAAAGGGGGACGACGGTCAAGTCGTCCACCAGATTGTCGATGGTCGGAACCGTCCTGGATTAAGCAGTATTTCGTACGACCATCATAACTTTTCCCTGAACCCGGACCTCGGAAGGGGAGACGAAGATAGGATCCATGGTGGGATTTGCCGGTTGCAACCTCACACGATTACCTTCGTAATAAATATGCTTCAAGGTCGTCGTATCATCAGGCGTTAGCCAAATGGCTACCATATCACCGTCTCGGGCAGTTTCCTGTTGGCGCATAACAACGATATCACCGTCATTGACCATGGCATCGATCATTGAATCGCCACTCACGCGAAGAGCAAACAGATCTTCGGTATTCTTCACGTCAAGCATACTCCGGCCCAACTCG
>JAUVOB010000175.1 GCA_030599405.1 Chloroflexota bacterium
GACAGATCGCCTCTAGCCCAATCGTGACACTTTTAGTGGTAGAAGGAGATAACGAACTTCCTGAAGAAATGCGGCCTGGTGGTATATCGGATTCACCGCTGTTCCGCATAGGTTTGCTCTGTTTGGCCGTTTTCCTTGTCTTAGCGATCGTAGCTGTAATTGTGACCGTGCTGAGACGAATCGGCATTCGAGGCCGGTTGAGACGTTCTAGCGACCGGCGAAGTGTTTCTCCGGAAGTCGACGAACGTGAACAACCGACAGCACCTGGGGTCGAGATGCAGGCAAGCGATTTTCCCGAGGACTATCGATCGTCTGAGCAACTACCTGCGAGCCAAGAACAGGTCGCTGCATCGAAATCTCCTTATCTGGAGGTATTAACATCTGTTACACGAATGCCACCAATAATAGAATTGACGGCCGTGGAGCACCGCATCGGCCGCTCGCCCGTTCAGGCTGATATCGTCCTTGAGAACGATATTACGGTATCCCGGCTGCACGCCAGCATCGTCCTGGAGGGAAATGATTATCGCATCTATGATGAGGGAAGCTCCAGCGGCACCTGGGTTAATGGCCAGCAGGTGCCTGATTTTGGGTACCAACTTCTGGATGGAGATGAGATTCGTCTTGGCGACTCATGGATGAGATATCGACGGTAGCCCATGCCTATTCGCCGTAATTAGGGAATAGGGCGACTGTCTGCAGATCTCCGATGATCGCCGGTGACGCAGTTTCCGGTCAAAGTGTGCTTAAGCTTACCCCCACCCAGTTAGCAGTAATCTCCGCTGATGAAAGCAACTTCCTGATAGGTCCGGCCGGAACAGGAAAGAGTACGGCCTTGTTTAACCGGCTTCATCGATTTCTCGAATCCGGGGAGCAGGCCTATACCATCCTGGTACTGGTCTCGGAGACCGGACACATTGCTCACTTTTCCGACGCTGTTCGCGATCCGAATCTAGGCCCTCAAAGTGAGTTAAAGATCGTCACATACAGTGGGCTTGCACGGGAGATGATCTCTCTCCTTTGGCCGCTAATTGCCCGTCCAGCCGGTTTCATGGACGCCCACCAACCTCCCACCTTTCTCGGATATGATCTGGCCCAGCTGATGATGTGGCGAATTATTAAGCCAGCGATGGATGGAGGGATGTTCTCGGACCTACGTCTCCGCCCACAACAGATCGTCAGCCAGATCCTAGATACACTCAATCGTGCCGCGCTAAACAACCTGACCATCGTTGAATCAGAGAGGCGCCAGCTCAACTCGTGGGCCGGTGATGGCGAACACCTGAGGCATCTTCGAGACGCGTCTTCTACCGCCAGAAAATTCCGAAAACACTGCCTGGAGAACAATCTGCTTGATCTCTCTCTCATCGTCCAGGTTTTCAACAAGCACCTTATTAGCCACCCCGTGCTACGACGTTACTTCAGCGAACGATACCAGCACCTGATCGTCGACAACCTTGAGGAACAGACTCCGGTTGGACAGGATTTTATCAAGAGCTTAATAGACGATACCGAAACGACTGCAATCTCCTATGACATAGAGGGCGGCTATAAGCGGTTTCTTGGCGCGGATCCGGATCGCGCGCTGGAAATCAGCGATCAGTGCCGCCACCAATACGAGTTTGAGCAAAGTTTTACCGCGACGCAACCACTACTTCACTTATCCAATCAGGTAAGCAGTTTCCTGATTCACATCAAAAATCCCACCAAGGAAGCGTCAGCGGCAATCGCAACAACCATTACCGGTCGGTATCGCAGGGAATTGGTGGTGTCTGTCATTGATCATTTGGCCGAACTCCTCAAGACAGGAACCCGGGCGGATGAAATTGCCATTATTTCCCCATATCTAGATGGTGCGCTTCGCTACAGCCTGTCGTCATTGCTGAAACGCGCCAACATTCCCTATCGCCTATTGCGACGAAGATCCAGTCCGAGGGAGGAGCCCCGGGTTAGAGCTTGGATTACCTGGCTCGCTTTGGCACACCCAAGTTGGGACTATCACCCGACTCACTTTGATATTGCCGAGGCACTTAATCTGAGTATATCGAGTCTTGATCCCGCTCGCGCGCAACTAGTCGCGGAGAAACTATACGACCAAAAAGAAATCGCCTTGCGGGCGACGACACAAATGCCAGAATCAATGCACCAGCGAGTGGGGCTAAACAGGTTGAACTTGGTGGAAGACCTGCGAATCTGGTTGAATGAACATGGGCATGGAAAGCACGCTATTGATAGTTTCTTGTATCGACTATTTAGCGACTTGCTAGCCCAGCCGCGATTTCAACCCCAGCCTGACCTCGTTGGTGCAGCGGTCTGCGATTGGCTCGCGCGAAGTGCGGGTCATCTGCGACGGTCCGCCGCGCCAATGGGATTGAGTGAACCAGAACAAGCAGGCTCTGCTTTTATTGACGGTATTTATCAGGGCTTGGTAAGCGCGGGTCCACCAGAGATGGGTGATCCGCCCGATCCAGATGGTGTGATGATCTCAACCATGTACGGCTATCTGCTATCCGGTCAACCGGTCCGCTGGCAAGTGTGGCTCGATGTGGGGGCTAACGGCTGGTGGGATATCCCTCGTCAACCATTGAGTAATGCCTTTGTCCTGTCCCAGCAATGGAAGGAAGACCAGATTTGGACAATGGGCGATGATCTTACGATACGAAATGAGCTGTTAAGCCGGATCATCCAGGGCCTCGTTAGGCGATGTAAAAATGGCGTGATCCTGGCGATTAGCGATCTCGACAGGCGGGGATTTCGACAGGACGGGCCTTTGCTAAGAGCTCTCCAACCGATTCTTAAATAGATTCGCCTTCACTTGACGCATCGTAGCCCCTCTGATCTGTGGCTGCCATCCTGTGGGGTTCGTATTTTGTGCTCGAGATCGCCTGCGCTGAGCCAAGGCCCGTTAAGTAATACCTCGCCCGAGTAGCCTCGCCCCAACCTTGCCATATCATTTGTACGTTGCGCTGTAGCTATTGGCTGATTCCAATGCACTTTACCAGAAGAATCCTGGCATCTATGGCCTCAGCCTATCCTCAGGTAAAGATTATTTCACACAGCGTACGTCATTTGTTTTACGTTCGCTCAATCCCATGCTACCATTCCTAATCATGAGTCGACCAGAGAACTTACGGACCAACCAATGGCAAATAGCCCCACCTGCACGTTTCGAGGAACGAGAAAAACTGGATGGTTATCATCCGGTGTTGCTTCAAGTACTCTACAACCGCGGTTTGATAAGGGCCGGTGAGATTACCTCTTTTCTCAACCGGCAATATCACAAGGATCGCGATCCATTTCAACTGGCAGACATGGACAAAGCCATCGAACGCATACGGCAAGCCGTTGACAAAGATGAGCAGATCGTCGTATATGGTGACTTTGATGCCGATGGCGTGACTGCCACTGTGCTACTCGTTGAGGCATTGCGCGGACTCGGTCTTCATAAGCGGCAGGTCGTACCCTACATCCCGGATAGGGTGGACGAAGGTTACGGCCTCAATATAGAGGCTCTCGAAGCTATTAGGGGGAGAGGGGCTTCTCTAGTAATCAGTGTCGATTGCGGTATTCGCTCCCGGAAAGAGGTCCGTCTCGCCCAAGACATTGGTCTGGACATGATAATAACCGACCATCACAGCCTTGGAGTAGAGCTTCCTCCAGCTAAAGCGGTAATAAATCCCAAAAGGTCCGATTCCTCCTATCCCGAGGAACGGCTTGCAGGTGTAGGCATTTCCTATAAGTTGGCCCAGGCTATCAGAACTTCTTTTCAAGATAGAGCTACCTTCGACGACGAGGAATTATTGGATTTAGTTGCCCTTGGTACTGTAGCGGATCTCGTTCCCCTAATAGGTGAAAACCGGGTGTTAGTCGCTGAGGGGCTTGAAGTGATTAACCGGTGTAAACGACCTGGAATCGAGGCCTTGGTACAGGTTTCTGGTCTAAGACCAGGCGACATCACGTCTGAATCCATCGCCTTTGGGTTGGGACCGAGGATCAATGCCGCCGGTCGCTTATCTCATGCTTATGATGCAGCTCGACTTTTGACCGCAAGGGAGCGCCAGGCAGCTCATCAGTACGCAAAGGAACTCAACCGGCTGAATCGCGAACGCCAGCAGATAACGACCCAACTATATGAGAGGGCAGAACAGTTGATAAACCCAGAAGATATGGTCGTGTTCGCGGCCGATACTGATTTCGTCGCCGGTGTTGTAGGATTAGTTGCTAGCCGGCTTGCCGACCAATATTACAGACCGGCAATCGTAGTTGAACAGGGGCAAGAAGAGAGCCGCGGATCCTGCCGGTCAATACCGGGCTTTCACATCACCGAAGCTCTGGATGGGGTAGAGGATTTGCTTGAAAGACATGGCGGTCATGCCCAAGCAGCCGGCTTCACCATTCGAAATGAACACCTGGAGGAGTTTCAGATCCGGCTCAATGAGTATGCATCCAGCAAATTGGATGAACAGGATCTAAGACCCTCGATCCCCATCGACGCCAATGTCAACCTAGCCGATGTCGACTGGGCGCTGCACGATGTTCTGGCTGAGTTAGAACCGACCGGTAATGCGAACGCTAGACCCATATTCGTTAGCCAGAACGCGCACGTCTTCAGTCATAGGGCGGTTGGACAAGATGGGACGCATTTGCAACTGTGGGTCGGAGACAGCCAAACGAAGCACGGTTGTATCGCGTTTCGCCAGGGTGCCTGGGAGAGATCCCTTCCCGATCAAATTGACCTCGTATACTCAATCGGTGTGAATGAGTGGAACGGCCGCCGCGATTTGCAGCTTGTTGTCCAGGATATTCGAGAAGCATCTCCTCAGA
>JAUVOB010000341.1 GCA_030599405.1 Chloroflexota bacterium
AAGAGTTAAGGCGCGCGGAGTACTAAAGATGCCAAGACGTTATCGTCCAGAAAAAAGAAAGGTCGTTCCTGATCTGCGATACAACAGCGTCACTGTTCAGATGTTCATCAACCGCATGATGTATGGCGGTAAAAAGAGTACGGCGCAGCGGATAATGTACGAATGCTTTGACCTTATTGAACAAAGAACGAAGCAAAATCCACTCGAGGTCTTTGAGCGAGGTATGAACCGGGCGACGCCACAGGTTGAGGTTAAACCTCGTCGCGTGGGTGGCGCTACCTACCAGGTTCCGATGGAGGTCCCTGCTCATCGGCAGACGTCTCTGGCAATTCGTTGGATTCTCGCGGCAGCGCGTAGTAGAGCTGGTCGATCTATGTCCGAGAAGCTCGCTGCCGAATTCATGGATGCAGCCGGCGGACAAGGTTCAGCTGTAAAGAGGAAAGACGACACGCACCGGATGGCTGAAGCAAACCGGGCCTTCGCTCACTATCGATTTTAATCTTTAAGACACATTAACTTATACCGTTTCACTTTATTGTTTGTGATTGATTGTTATGACTCGCTATCCTCTGGACAAGATTCGTAATATCGGCATCATTGCCCACATTGATGCTGGTAAGACGACAACTACAGAACGAATCCTGTATTACACAGGTCGTATCCACCGCATGGGCGAGGTCCATGATGGAACTGCGACCATGGATCACATGGTCCAGGAACAGGAACGAGGCATCACGATTACGTCGGCGGCGACAACTGCCTACTGGAAAGACCACCAGATCAATATTATTGATACGCCCGGGCATATCGATTTTACAGCCGAGGTTCAGAGAAGTTTAAGGGTCTTGGATGGAGGTGTCGTCGTTTTTGATGCCGTGGCCGGTGTGGAGCCCCAATCAGAGACGGTATGGCGCCAGGCCGACCAATACGGCGTGCCACGCATTTGTTTTGTTAATAAGATGGACAGGGTCGGAGCCGATTTTGAGCGTACCGTCGAGATGATCAAGGACCGGCTTAAAGCCAACCCTCTGCCAATTCAATGGCCGATTGGAGAGGAGTCCAATTTTCGCGGAATCGTCGATCTATTGAGCATGGAAGCAGCCGTATGGCTGGAAGAAGATTTGGGCGTCCAATCTGTGGCAGCTGAGATTCCGGACGATGTGTTGCCAAGTGTTCTGGCTGCGCGCGAACGCATCTTGGAGAACATTGTTGAGACCGATGACGAGCTTGTGGTTCGCTATCTAGACGGCGAAGAAATTTCGGTCGAAGAACTTCGTGCAGCATTGCGAAGGGCGACTATTGCGGGTTCTGTAACCCCGGTCTTACTGGGATCTGCACTCCGAAACAAGGGCATTCAGCGCGTAATGGACGCCGTTGTTTATTATTTGCCGTCGCCGCAAGACATTCCTCCGATTATGGGGAAGAGCGTCAAAAGCGGTGTGATGGTACCCAGGCCGCCTGAAGATGATGGACCTCTTGCGGCCCTCGTATTTAAAATTGTGGCTGATCCATATGTTGGCCGGCTTGCATATTTCCGTGTCTACTCCGGAAAAGTAAAGGCCGGATCCAAGGTAATTAACAGCACAAAGAATAGAAAAGAGAGAATCGGCCGTGTGCTTCGGATGCACGCGGATCGAAGAGAAGATCTCGACTACGTATTGGCAGGCGATATTGCGGCTACCGTCGGATTAAAAGACACCTTCACTGGTGAAACCCTTTGTACACAGGAGTCACCCGTTGTCTTAGAGTCAATTGAATTTCCGGAACCGGTCATTTCTTTAGCAATTGAGCCCAAAACAAATCTCGATCAGGACAGAATGGGCATCGCTCTACGGGCGTTGTCTGAAGAAGACCCTACCTTTCGCGTTCGGACCGACGATCAGACGGGCCAGACGATACTCTATGGCATGGGCGAACTACACCTCGAGGTCCTTGTCGATCGCTTGTTGCGCGAATACCGGGTTGCGGCCAACGTTGGTAATCCCCGCGTTGCCTATCGAGAAACGATTACCAGGAAAGTAGAGAAGGCTGAGGGACGACTTGTTCGCCAGACTGGTGGTAGGGGTCAATATGGCCATGTTGTACTGCGTCTCGAACCGTTGGAACCTGGTAGCGGTTTCATTTTTGAAGACGCCATCGTCCGGGGCGCGATTCCGAAGGATTTCATAAAACCCGTAAAAGACGGTATTCGCGAAGCCATGGAAAGTGGCGTTTTAGCCGGATATCCGATGGTCGATATCAAAGTTACTGTTTATGATGGTTCCTACCATGAGGTAGATTCATCAGAACTAGCCTTCAAAATAGCGGCTTCCATTGCATTTAAGAATGGCGCGACGAGGGGTGATCCGGTCCTGATGGAACCCATCATGGACGTAGAAGCAGTAATACCTGACGAGTATACCGGCGATGTAATTGGAAATCTCTCTGCTAAGAGAGGCGACATAGAAGGCATGGAAATGCATGGCAATGGCGTGCGCTCCATAAAGGTGAAAGCACCGCTTGCGGAGATGTTTGGATATGCTACTGCGTTGCGCTCGATGACTCAGGGGCGCGGCACGTTCACAATGGAGTTCGATCATTACGCCCCTGTGCGTAAAGAAATAGCCGACCAGATAATGGTGGGTGGTAGATAATTGCTCATGCGGCGCTCTATGCCGCTCAGCATACTAATTTGATTGTTATTGTAAATTTGACGGAAAGGATGAAGGAGTATGGCCAAAGAGAAATTTGTAAGGGATAAGCCACACTGCAACATCGGCACCATTGGACATATTGACCACGGCAAGACGACCTTGACGGCGGCCATAACCAAGGTGCTGTCCATGAAGGGTATGGCGGACTTCCGGGCGTTCGAGTCGATCGACAACGCCCCTGAAGAGAAAGAACGTGGCATCACGATCGCCATCGCCCACGTGGAGTATGAGACCGATAACCGGCATTATGCCCATGTCGACTGCCCT
>JAUVOB010000188.1 GCA_030599405.1 Chloroflexota bacterium
AGGGTGGGGTCGAAGCGCGTCAGCGTCTTCGATCGTGCTTTATGCCGGGATCACAGTTGCTGTTGTTTTCGCCCTGATCATCGTGATGTCATCGCTCGGGAGCCAACCTCAAGTCCAGGTCTCAATAGGAACTCGTGCGCCCGATGAGTGGGAACTCATTACCGACGCCAACAGGAGTCTTACGGCCTATCTACCTCAAGGTTGGACCTGGTTTGATAGCGCCAACGTCGAACAAGGTGACCGCCTTCGCGAGCTGATCGCTGAGGATGGATCTTTTCTATCGGGCACGTTCCCCCTTGGTGGGGCCGTGGATGACCTGGAGGTCGTGTTCCTGGCCCTCAGCCCCACCATGGATTCAAGCACCTTGCCCACATTCATGGTTGTCGCAAAGAGCGAGAAACTGAATCGTCTCAGCTACGGTGATGCATCTGTTTACCTGGATGAGGGTGACTTTACCATATCAGAGATGCGTTATATCGATAACTTTGAGAGAAGCTATTTAAGCATCGTAACGGAGCCAGAGGTGGAGTCGGCTGGCGACCAATTAAGGTGCCGCCAGCAATTTATCAAGGGAGAAGATGAGGGCATGTTGCTTGCCTTATGTGCACCGGTGAGGTTTTATACCGCCCAACAAATCATCTTCGCAGAGATCTTTAATAGTTTCCAGCGTCTATCCTGAAACCAACCAATTCACCCATAATTCCTCGCGGTAAAAACTACAGTGATAGGCTGCGTCTCTTGACCGTCAGGAGGTCACTCAGTACAATTTCAACTATGTCTGAATCATTTACAAAATCAGCCTTCAATTACGGGGGGCAAGCGATCATCGAAGGTGTGATGATGAGAGGAGCAACAGTGCTCTCTCTCGCCGTTCGAAATCCGAAGGGTGAGATTGTGTGTCACACAGAGCAGCTGGATCCGCGTATTTACGGGGGCCGGCTGGCTCGTATTCCATTTTTACGCGGGCTCACGCTTCTTTGGGACGCCTTGGGACTGGGGATCAAGAGCCTGCTGTTCTCGGCCGAAGTCGCGCTTGAAGAGGAAAAAGAAGAAGGACAGGAAAATGTCTTCGAAGGTCCCGTACAATGGGGAACGGTTGCCATTTCGCTAACATTCGCGGTGGCTTTGTTTTTTATGTTTCCGGCGTTTCTTGCTGGTCGCATAGAAGCCTGGATGAACATTGAGTCGTCACAGTTCGTGAGTAATCTTATAGAAGGCGCCATTCGACTCACTCTGCTCATCGGTTATATCTGGATCATTGGACGGCTGCCTGATATTCGCCGTTTATATGGGTATCATGGTGCTGAGCATAAGACGATCAACGCTTATGAGGCCGGGGCAGATTTGACACCGCCCGTTGTGGCAAAATACTCGGTCCAGCATCCCAGATGCGGCACCGCTTTTTTGCTAACGGTGGTTGTGATCTCAATCCTCTTCTTCAGCCTGCTTCCGCCGATGTCAATTCCCGTTCGTGTTCTGTCGCGGGTAGTTCTACTGCCAGTGGTAGCCGGTATCGCCTACGAGTTCATCCGTTTCACTGCCAGACATCAAGATAAGACCATAATACGATGGATTACTAAACCCAACCTTGCCTTGCAGCGGCTGACTACCAATGAACCAGACGAAGATATGCTGGCAGTTGCCATAGCCGCTTTCGAGCAGGTTCGAGCCGCCGAAGCAATGGAGCCAGTTGCCCCTGATTCGCTCACATTGGTAGAGACGTCGGCGACGGATTAGAAGAGTTATAAGCCAGCTTTCGCCGAATTTTGCGTCAATCAGGCCGGTTGATATCCCTGGACCAAGGCTTTGATCCAATCAGTTTTTGAGGTGTACGGCCGGGTAGCGATGCGGGGGTGGCGTACAACGACTTTGTCAAATGGCCAGCCACGTATCTCTGGGCGATGCATACGCGTAACATATCAAAACAAGCTTTATCGGTCATAAGGAATAAGAGGTTCTAAAAAATGCGAAATAAGATTGCTTTCTATGGCGCCGGAAACGTCGGTGCAACGGCCGCTCATTGGCTGGCTGGCATGGAACTTGGAGATTGTGTTCTCTTCGACATCTTCGGAGAGGTCGCGGCCGGAAAAGCCCTGGATCTTTTCGAGGCCGGGCCCCCGATGGGCATCGATACACAGGTAACTGGAGGCAGTGATCCTGGGGTCATCGAAGGCGCCGATGTGATTGTAGTAACAGCGGGCGTACCCAGGCGTAAAGATCCAGAAACCGGGAAGTTCCCTAGCAGAGATGAGCTGGTTAAGATCAACCAGGATGTTATGACGGCCGTATCCGAGAACATCAAAAAATATGCCCCGGAGAGTATAATTGTCGTCGTGACCAATCCGCTCGATGCTATGTGCCATGTGGTGAAACAGGTGACGGGTTTTCCAAGAGAACGCATCATCGGCCAGGCAGGCGCTCTAGACACGGCCCGTTACAAGACTTTCATTGCCATGGAGCTTGGCCTGAGCGTCGAAGATATTCATGGTATCGTGCTCGGTGGACATGGCGATACGATGGTTCCCTTACCCCGACATACTTCGGTGGCCGGTATTCCTGTAACCGAACTTATGAGCCAACAGAAGCTTGAAGCCATTATCGCCCGTACTGCAAAAGGTGGTGGTGAAATCGTCGGCTTGCTGGGTTATAGCGGTTACTATGCTCCTGCCGCCGGTGTAGCAATCATGGTAGAGTCGATTCTTAAAGACAAAAAACGAGTCATACCATGTGCTGTCTATACAGAAGGCGAATACGGCTACCATGACCTATTTCTAGGATTACCCGTCGTCCTCGGTCGAAAAGGCATCGAGCAAATCATAGCCATGGATCTGAATGACAAAGAGAGGGCTATGTTGGATCACTCGGCTGACGCGGTTCGATCAGTTGTCGAAGTGCTGGGATACTAACCGGGAACGGCGCCCAGAAAAACCTATTCGTCTGCCAGTTACCCAGATTCTAGGGGTGGAGTTGTGTATCCTGGTTGACGTTTTCTAGCGGGAATAATGCTGATGATCACTCCATCTCTCATCCTGCATAATGCTAAAGTTTACACCGTAGATGAGTCCCAGCCCTGGGCCGATGCAGTAGCAATATCGGGATCCCAAATCGTAGACGTTGGAAATAGTCGCCAGATACTTGCTGGCCGCACCCGTGATACAGAAGTAATGGATCTCGACGGTCATTTGGTATTACCAGGTCTCTGTGATGCTCATATCCATTTCTACGAGTGGTCGCTGGGACTGGGGCAGTTGATGCTTGCCGGTGTCCAAAGCAAAGCCGAGATGTTGGACGCATTAGGTTCCTGGGCCTCGAGCCGAGAGCCTGAATCCTGGGTGATCGGGCGCGGCTGGAATGAAACATTATGGTCGGATGCCACGATGCCGACACGGAAGGAACTGGACGATGTCAGCGGTGAACGACAGCCAGTCATCTTGTGGCGCTCAGATATGCATTGTGCCGTCGCGAACAGCCGCGCTTTAACAATTGCCGGCATCGAAAAGGCTACGCCTGATCCCGCAGGTGGTTTCATCGGACGTTTGCCGGATGGGGGACCGGATGGACGCCTCTTTGAGCTTGCGATTAACCTGGTGACCCCCTTCATTCCTGTTCCATCACCGGCAGAACTTGAAGACACATATATCCACGGCATGAGATCCCTTCATGCCTTAGGTGTGACGGCCATCCATTCCCAAAGAATGAAGGATCAACGCGAAGGTCCCCTTTCCTTCAACACGTTCTTGAGATTGAAGGAAAATGACGCCTTAAGACTCAGAGTCAACAGTAACATAGCCGCCCATGATGTTTCCTTTCTTGACGCTCTTGGTCTGCGCAGCGGGTTCGGAAACGACTACTTGAGACTCGGTCACATCAAGTTATTTGCGGATGGTACTCTTGGTAGCAAGACCGCCTGGATGCTGGAACCGCTCGAGTCAATTGAAAGGGACGATCCCCATGCCTTTGGCATTTGTTTAACAAAGCCATCGGAAATGGCGAACGTTATAGAGACGGCCGGGAAATTAGGATTTCCAGTGAGCATCCACGCCATCGGCGATCGAGCCAACCGGGAGGTGTTAGATATACTTGAGGAAGTAACCCTATCCGCACCGCCACAGGGCATCACCCATCGTATTGAACACGTGCAGATAATTGATCCGGCCGACGTACCTCGACTAAAAGCTCTCAATATTACTGCCAGCGTTCAGCCCATCCACGCCCTCGATGACATGGAGATTGCTGACAGGTTGTTGGGAGCCCGCTCAGATCGCGCTTATAGATTCGGAAGTCTGGTAAGGAGCGGGGCTCGTGTTGTTTTCGGGAGCGATGCTCCGGTGGCAGACCCGAATCCCTTCCTTGGTTTCCACGCCGCCATGTTCCGGCAGCGTCCGGACGCTTTGTCAGATGCTCCCTGGCATGGCGATGAGAGGTTATCACTGGAGCAGACGATCTATGGTTACACTCTTGGTGCGGCCCGTGCGGCTGGCTGGCACGATGCCATTGGTAGCATCACTCCTGGGAAGAGAGCTGACCTGATTGTGCTCGACCGAGATCTTTTCACCTTGAGAGATCAGGGCTTGAAATCGAGAGCGATAGCCGATACGCGCGTATTGACGACCATTTTCGACGGAGAGATTACGCACCAATCTCGAAGCGCTTCGCCCGCCCCAGAAAATCGAGATAGATCGTGAATCGC
>JAUVOB010000091.1 GCA_030599405.1 Chloroflexota bacterium
AGGCTTCGAATCCATTGGTAGACTATATGATCGGTGTATGTTTCGTGTCGCTTTGCAAGAGACGTTGGCTCTGACAACCAAGGTTAACCAGTACCTCGAAGCAACCAGTCCTTGGAAAACGATCAAGTCAGATCCGGAAAGCGCTGGTCGCTCGTTATATTCAGCCATTCAAGCCATTAATGCCTTGAAAATTTTGTTTTCCCCTGTATTGCCTTTTTCCAGCCAGGCTCTTCACGAGATGCTCGGAGAAGAAGGTAAGTTGTTTGGAGAGCAAAAGATTGTGATTTTCGAGGAACAGCATTCTCGTCATGCGGCTTTGACGTACGATGGGTCATCAGCCATGGGCCGGTGGAAAAGAGGGGAGATCCCGGTCGGTCGCCGGCTCCCGAAACCAAAGCCACTGTTCCAGAAACTAGACTCATCTGTCGCCGAAGATGAATTGGATAGATTGAGGAGTGGTTAGTCCTCACAGACCATTTCTATAACCCCCATCTGCTAATAACCACGTCGAAGAGCAACACCGCAGAATGAGAGATCTCAAGCTGCCTTTCTACAGCCTGTTCATCTACATACTTCTTCCACTTGCCCCATCGGTCCTTCGCATTCTATACGGTATACTGTCGCCGGAAAAGAACTCGGGCACTATTTGACCTTACATCACCGCCAGAAATGGCTTCAGAGGTTTCCCGATCAAAGCCCTCCACTAGCTCCTTGGCGACTGGTACAGAGATTTACTTCTGAGACAATGGAGCTGCAGAATAAACGATACGCAAGGTAGCTCCATACTTACAGACATGTTATCGTCTCCTCGCTCGAGCACGTTTACCATGGGTAGTCGGTATATTCTTCTTGACCATTTATTGACGAGTCGCAATACTGGAAGAACAAGAGCTCTCATACTTAGGTCACTTGAGAATCAATATCTAGCGATAGAGATGCCATCCTGATGTCTCCAGGAGGATAAACAAGAGAGAACTGGAGATGCTAATAGGAACCTTCACTAGCAAGATGTGATGCTGCCGTGATCTACTCAACAGGGAGAAAAAATGCCTGAACTCATATCAACTATATTGAGAAAATACCTCGTGGATCTTGTGCCTCCGCGCCCACCCGTTATGCAGGATATGGAAAGGTACGCCTTTGACCTCGGTTTCCCCATCATTGGCCCCGCAGCGGGATACTTCTGTTATCAGCAGGCGCGTATGTTAGGAGCGAGGAAAGTCTTCGAGCTTGGCTCTGGTTATGGCTATTCCACAGCGTGGTTTGCCTTAGCCGTTCAGGAAAATGGTGGCGGAACTGTTGATCATGTTGTCTGGGATGAGGGCTTGTCAAGGATGGCCCGTCGTTACCTGTCCGATCTGGGCTTTGACGATATCATTCGGTACTGTGTAAGCGAGGCTGTCAGCGCCTTGAGAGAGGCGAAGGGAAATTATGATCTGATATTCAACGATATAGATAAGGCTGGATATCCGGATTCCCTGCCGGTAATCGAATCCAAGTTGCGGCCCGGCGGGGTTCTAATAGCTGACAATGCCTTATTGAGAGGTCGGGTCGTTGATCGCGATGACCAATCGGAGGCAGCAGAAGGAGTACGCGAATTCACTCAGCGTCTCAAGGATGATCCGAATTGGATCACGTC
Organism: Chloroflexota bacterium; assembly: GCA_030599405.1. Lineage (GTDB taxonomy): Bacteria > Chloroflexota > Anaerolineae > Promineifilales > Promineifilaceae > UBA11865. The sequence goes on from JAUVOB010000091.1 coordinate 1,640, forward strand.
AGTAGTTCCTATACGAGATGGCCTGATAGTTGCCTTAAGAAGATAACACGATCTGAGATGGGCCAGGTGTCGTAGCGACATGACGAAGCATTTTTATCTCTTCCTATTACTCCTGGCATTTCTTTTGGTTGGCTCGCTATACGCCGCCCTCACACCTGATTGGCAGGCTCCGGATGAACCAGCTCACTATAATTACATCCGGCAGCTAGCATCCGGAAAGTTTCCAGTGTTAGAGCAGGGTGATTACAATCAAGAATACCAAAGCCTCGTCATATCCTCTCAGTTCAATGAGCAATACTCGGTAGAATCTTTCGAGTATCAGGATTACCAACCCCCACTTTACTATTTAATACAGACGCCATTTTACCTGCTCTTTGACGATGCCCTCCTGCCGCTACGCCTGGTTTCGGTCGTAATAGGTCTCGGAGTCATTTCCTTGACCTACTTCATCGTGTTGAGCTTGTTTCCAGATCGGCAATGGCTTGCGCTTATGGCGGCGGCATTTGTAGCGTTTCTCCCCCAGCATACTGCCATGCTGGCTGCGGTTAACAACGACAGCCTGGCTGAACTGCTGATCGCCGCCATCCTTCTTGTGATGATCAGCCTATTAATGACTGGACGGGAAGCCAGTTGGGAGCGGCAGTGGACGAGACTTATCATACTCGGCATCTTACTCGGTATGGGATTCCTTACGAAAGTATCGGTCTACATTATGGCGCCGCTAGTGGGTATATTTCTCTTATGGCTATTCTGGGGAAGATGGCGAGGTCTTTGGCGAAGCTTGCTCCTGGTCTTTGGTCCGGCAATCGTCCTGGGATTATTGTGGTGGGGGCGAAATGCGATCGTCTACGGCGACTGGGACTTGCTGGGTACGGCCGCTCACAATCGCATCGTCATCGGCCAACCCCGGACCAGTGAATGGATTGCAGAGCAAGGCTTGCTCAATACCGTTCGCGCATTTGTTCAGACGACCTTCCAAAGCTTCTGGGGTCAATTCGGATGGATGGGAGTCGTGATGCCAGCCTGGGTCTACCAGGTGTTATTACTGTTTTCGTTAGTCACAATCGGGGGGTTGTTATGGGCCGCGGCCAATTATTGGTTTGGGTCTGAGAAGAATGGGAAAATTGAAAGCAATGGCAATACTTCTTGGAAGGCTCCGGCGGTGCTACTCCTCGGTACATTCTTGCTCAGCCTGCTCGTGTACTTGACCTATAATCTAACCTTCGTGCAACACCAGGGGAGATATCTCTTTTCGGCTCTAATACCTATTAGCATAGGCTTTGCTCTCGGCTGGGCTGCGATTGCGCGGCCATTAATCAGACGGTGGCCTTCAATTGTCATCTTTTTGCCCCTTGGCCTAGCCTTGGCCCTCATCATGCTAGATTTGCTCGCATTATTCCGCTTCATAATCCCATCGTTGACATAACGTTTCGATGACTATGATGAAACAGATCGGTGTTGATTGTAGATTCGCAGAGGACGGCACGGTTCGCGTTTTCCGGATTAATCTTGACCAGACATGGATATCTGTAGATCAAGGACGGCAATGGGTAGACAGATTAGGACGCCACGTCCTGATCATGTTACCGGATAACGACGCTATTGAGATTTGCCTACGTTCGGATACTATGACTTGGCAAGTTTCACTGGCGGAAAACCAAGCTCAACACTTGGCCTGATTTTCCCCATTTCTTCGATCCCCCGTCGCTATTGTGGATTAGACGGCAACATTCCCGAACCTTCAATGATCATCCTCTATGCCACATGCGGTTAAGTTTCCGGTACTTTAGCCATTCGTAATAACACAAGTAGAGACTCAAGCGCAGGCCATGGAACCCGTCACGGTAGCCCCTAAGTACGACGAAACGCCACCAGAACTGCCTCAATGGTTGAGTTAGATAGGTATATGGCTTTGGGTGTATTCCCTGTTCTTTTAGCACACTGGCATCATATTCCGTATAGAAGCGTTGCTTCTCGTGGAAATGATCCGGATTAAGATAGTTATGGTGAATAAGCGGGTGGGACAAATATCCAATCGCACCATCGACAACAGCTACCTCGTGTACAGGTCTTTCGTACTGAACAAAGCCACGCCGGAAAAGCCTAAGCTGGTAATCAGGGAACCAACCGGCGCCCAGGGTCAGTTTCCCGAAAATGTAATTATGACGTGGAACGTACCAGGCAACCTCCTTCTGCTTGCTCAGGCGCAATCTTATCTCTTCTCCTAGGACATCGCTCCCTCGCTCGTCTGCGTCCACGAAAAATACCCAGTCACTTTCGATCAGGTCAAGGGCAGCATTACGTTGCTGGGCAAAGTTCTCAAAGGCTACGCTCTTGAGTTCCGCGCCCGCAGCTTGAGCAATTTCTACGGTCTTGTCTTCGCTGTAGCAATCCACTACGACGACCCTGTCGGTCCATCGCAGGCTTTCAATGCAGTCGACAATATTGGCTTCTTCGTTGTAGGTCAGAATGATCGCTGTTAGCATGGGACTGCTTTGTGTTCCGGAATTTGTATCGATGGATTCTACTCCGGAAAGTTGGGCAGCGCCTTGCTCGTCGCTCACTCCAACTCCTACTCGACGATCCGCCAGGCGTCTGCGGCGTAGAGATACGCCTTTCGAAGATCAGGCTCCGAAGCCCCGCTTGCTTTTCGTTGTAACCCTTTCTGAACCATCCAGCTGGCCACCGAAAAGCGGGCTCTTCCATGATGCTGTCGATACAGGTGCGCTCTACTGCTCCATAGATTCTCTACTGACTGGACGCGTACTTGCCGGGTACTCTCTCCCCCGTAATGAACGATTTCTGCTTTGGGTACAGCGAAAATCGTCCATCCTGATTGGCGAATACGCCAGCACCAATCGATCTCCTCGCAGTACATGTGGTACGATTCGTCAAATCCCCCAGTCGCAATGGCAACATCAGTCCGGACAAGCATGGCTGCACCTAAAGGATGATCGACTTCAAAAGGTTCGCGGTCAGATCGATAGAGTCGTCTTGGGTACCTGCCATTCAGCCTACTCTCGTAAAGCCTGTCTGGTAGAGTTAGGAGATCGAAGGTTAGTTGGGCCAGACCAGGAAACTCGAAGGCGCTATGTTGGAAGCGGCCGTCACTGTAGACAAGACGGGCCCCTGCAACCCCGGCCTTGGGGTTGCCTTCTAAACAGGCGACGAGATTAGCCAATGCGCCAGGCCTAACCAACGTATCAGGGTTGAGAAGGAGATAATACTTTGGCCCGTGACCGTTTGCAGAAGCCGCCTTCATGCCCTGGTTGTTCGCGACGCCGAATCCAGGATTTTCACCGTTGATAATCAGACGGGTCGTCGGGAAGAGATCGGTCAGGAGTTCTTGAGTGCCATCCGTCGAAGCGTTGTCGACGACCCAGACTTCACCTTCGAGCCGAGAGTGTTCCAAATCAGCGTAAACAGAACGCAGGCAATTAGCGAGATAATCGCGTACGTTCCAGCTTACGATAACGACAGCTACATCCATCATCTGGGGATATTAATAACCTGTTGGTTGGATTTGCCCTGCAAGACGTCTCAAATCAGGCTAGATAATTATGGGATCCTGCACTAAACTGAATGATAGTATTTCGTCGCTGGCGACCCAAGCTATTCTTATCAATTCCTAAATATCAGAGCTAACCAAGGACATCTCGATTCTGAGGTTATATCTGTGTCAATGACCTTCGCAACGCATTTACAAACCGATTTACAGAAACGGAGCACATTTCTTCCAGAGACGTAGCATCAAAGGTGAATGTGAAATGATGAACTCTGGACGAAACTGTGCTCTTTGGCTCGATCCTGAACAATTGATCCGTTTACTTTGAATCTCTACGCTTTGTTCAGTGATATTAATGTGCGATCGCTTGCCATGCTCCATGGTTCATGATCATCCAATCTGTATGAGCCAAGAACGGTTTTGATTTCTAGATTAAATGATCCTGCTCCTGATCTTCGAGCTGGCGTAGTCAAGAGAAGCCACAACGATGGCGATCGACAGCATCATCACACTGGCCTGGCGGTAGCGAAGGAGTTTAATGTTCTGGGTTAGGACGAATCCAATTCCACCGCCTCCTACGAAACCGATGATGGTCGACATTCTGACGTTTATATCCCAACGATAGAGGGCAAAAGCGGTGAAAGGGGGAACTATCTGGGGTATTACCGCGTAGAATATGCGTTGGATGCTATTCGCTCCAGTAGCTGTAATTGCTTCTACGGGACCCTCGTCGATTCCCTCGATTTGCTCTGAGAATAGTTTACCCAAGGCGGCAATAGAATGAAGGGTCAGAGCCAGAATGCCTGCAAAGGGTCCTAGGCTAACCCATACGACAAAAACGATACCCATGATCAATGGTTCGATCGAACGAAGGATATTCAATATTGAACGGGAAATCGTGTAGATAACAGAGCCAATGCCGAATGGTCGACCTGGGCTGATAACCAATCCGAGTAGCCCCAGGGCTAATCCGCCGATAATCGCCGGAAGCGTCGTCCATCTCTCTGGCTGATCGAACTCAAATAACCAATGCAGTATCGAGCCGATGGTAAAGATAACAATAAATGCGCCCATTGCGGAAACAAGACCAGTGAGAATCCTGGCTGGTAAGTCTGGCCATCTTATGACCGCGTCTTGTGCATATCGACTCCCATAAGATGCTGCCAAAACACTAGCAATTAGGGCTGCAAAAAACGGAAGCAGGAAGCGTAACATG
>JAUVOB010000290.1 GCA_030599405.1 Chloroflexota bacterium
CCGTACGGAAAGAGTATTGAAGGATACCTGGATTCTACCCAGCGGTTAGAACGGGACCATTTGGCCAAGTATCATGACCGATATTATGGACCAGAAGGAATGATCATCACCCTGGTAGGCGCAGTAGAGCCTGAGGCAGCGCTGGCTAAGGTCCAGGCAGTCTTTGGTGATTGGGATACGAATCAGGAACCGATGCCCGATGTTCCTAAGGCGAAACGACCCGAATCGATACTTCGTACGCACTTTGAGATGCCTGATAAAACTCAGTCCGACATTATGCTCGGTGTTCCCGGTCCGCTGAGATCGGCACCCGATTACTTGGAAGCGAGTATGGCCAACACCATTCTAGGTGTCTTTGGCATGTACGGCCGTCTTGGACAAAATGTACGTGAATCTCAAGGATTGGCATATTATTCATTCAGCAGGCTATCCGGAGGACTCGGTCCATCACCATGGTACGTCAGCACCGGCGTTTCGCCGGATAAGGTTGAGGTAGCGCTTGACAGCATTCTTCACGAGGTAGGTCGCATAATCGAGGAGCCGATCCCAGAGGATGAATTGGCTGACAGCCAGGCATTTCGGACAGGTGCCCTCCCTGTTAGCCTGGAAACGAACCAGGGTATTGCTAACATACTAACGGACATAGAGCTTTATGATCTTGGATTGGATTACCTTCATTTGCTGCCTGATAGGCTCTCTTCAATGACGACGGATTCCATTCAGGCGGCGGCAAGACATTATCTAAGTGTCGAAGAGATAGCGATCGCCGTTGCCGGGCCGTAGTGTAATAATAAAATGATAGGGGCAATTGACTGGGATTACCTCTCTAGAAGTCCTCCAGAATAAGCGCAGCATGAAGTTAAGTTCAGGAATAGACATGATAGAAATAGCCCGTATTGAAAGGGCTATGATGCGCCATGGCGACCGCTTTTTTCGGCGTTTTTTCACTGGACATGAGATACACTTCTGCCAGGGACGTCCCGCAAGGCTCGCCGGTCGTTTTGCCGTAAAAGAAGCTGTGGCCAAGGCGCTGGGGACAGGAATTGGAGAGTTCAACTGGACCGACATCGAGGTCGTTTGCGACGGGCTTGGTAAACCAGAATTGGTGCTTCACAGTAAGGCTCTCGATACAGCATCAGCTCAGGGGCTGGTCCAGTGGTCAATCAGCATATCGCATACGGAAACCCATGCTATTGGCTTGGCCGTTGCGATTGGCGAACAGGTGTAATATGTCCACATGGAAGGCAGACGACGGCAGCCTGATAAATTACGAACAATACGGCGACCGTTTTGGAAAGGAATCGGTTCTGCTGCTTCACGGGCTTCTTGGCTCCATAAGTAGTCAGTGGAGAGAATTTATCGACCCACTGGCATCTCAATACCGGGTCCTACTGGTTGATCTTAGGGGGCACGGACGTTCAGAGAATGCTGAAACGACCTTGAATCCTGATCGCGTCAGACGTGATATCGAGGGGTTGCTTGATTATCTCGAGGTTGACTGGCTGCATGTTGCCGGCTACGACATCGGTGGTTACCTTGGCCTGATGCTCCATCTAAATCAATCTGAACGCGTCAAATCGCTCATCATGCACGCGACCAAGTTCTATTGGCCCGAGCACACTATGAATCGAATGAGAAAAAACCTGGATCCCGACCGTATGAGCACTAAGGTGCCAAGATACGCAAACCAGCTAGTTGTCGAACATGGCGCCAGCCGCTGGCGGTCGCTGGTTCGACAGTCGGCCGACCTGGTAACCTATATCTCCATGAGCGGGATCACGGAAAACATGGCTAGCCTTACAAAGTGTCCAACGCTAGTTTCTGTAGGCGATCGAGACGAGCTAATCCCTGTGGCAGAGGCCTTGCGGCTAAGTTGTGTGATTAAACAGGGTGCTCTACTTGTTCTCCCAGGGGTGAGCCATTCTTTCCACGCCGCCTCGGTTCGGGCATTATTACCTTCTATACAATCATTTCTAGCCACAACCGGATCATCTTGGTCAGGGAGGAGTACATGAGTGAAGAAGGATTGACCCACCCTGCGATGCACCATCTATCACCCGTATGGACACACCTATCAGATATCGTCGTAGACCGAGCAGAAGGCTGTTACTTATTTGACCGAAACGGAGAACAGTACCTTGACTTCACTAGCGGCATAGGCGTTACGAACACGGGCCATTGCCATCCACGGGTGGTTAAGGCCATACAAGAGCAGGCCGCAAGATTAATACACGGACAGGCAAATATTGTCTATAGTCCAGCCGTTCTGGACCTGGTAGAGAAGTTAAAAACAGTCGTACCAGATGACCTTGACGGCTTTTTCTTCAGTAATAGTGGAGCCGAAGCGGTCGAAGGAGCGATTAAACTGGCCCGCCATGCCACTGGCCGGCCGAACGTTATCGTGTTCCAGGGATCGTTTCACGGCCGGACGAACCAAACAATGGCCATGACAACCAGTAAGACCATTTACCGGGTTGGCTACCAACCACTAACCGCTGGAGTATTTGTTGCCCCTTTCCCAAATAAACATCGCTACGGCTGGGATGATGCGAAAACCGTCTCCTTCTGCCTGAACGAACTAGAATTCCTTTTGCTCAGCCAGACAGCGCCGCAGGAGACGGCGGCAATGATCATAGAGCCTGTGCTTGGAGAGGGTGGCTACATCCCACTACCCCCAGATTTCCTACAGGGAGTACGCGATATCTGTGATCGCCATGGGATATTGTTGATCCTGGATGAGATTCAGAGTGGCTTCGGGAGGACCGGAAGGTTTTTTGCCCTTGAACACTATGATGTCAAGCCCGATATACTGGTGATGGCCAAAGGGCTTGCTTCTGGTCTACCTATGAGTGCTATCTCCGCCCCATTGGACCTGATGAAGAACTGGACTGCAGGCACTCATGGTGGTACATACGGGGGTAATCCCGTGGCCGCGGCCGCGGCCTCTGAGACTGTCCAGGTTATTCTCGAGGAAGGGCTTCTTCAAAACGCCTTGGACCGAGGTCGCCAGCTCATGGGTGGATTGGAGGAAATGCAGGGACGATGGCCCTTCATGGCCGATATCCGCGGCCTTGGGCTTATGGTTGGTCTCGAAATCGGCGAGCCGGATCGCGGCCCGGACAAAGATCTAGCCGGCCGGATTCAGGCCAAATGTCTGGAAAACAAAATGCTGATCCTGACTTGCGGTACATTTGGCAATGTCATCCGATGGATTCCTCCACTCGTCGTAACTGAGCAGCAAATTGAAGACAGCCTCGTCATTCTCGAGGAAGCTATTGAAGATCTGGTTGAGACGTAGTTTCCATCCTCAACCGGATTCGGAGTCTGCGTTCAGAGGCTTGCCGAAAACAAAAACACAGCCGCTATTTACTTCAACCTTACGCACCATATTAA
>JAUVOB010000443.1 GCA_030599405.1 Chloroflexota bacterium
ACCGCATCCCCGCTTATTAAGGGAATAAATAGACCAGAGCGAGGCGGGTAGTCGCTCACATACTGGGGTCGGGCCGGTAGCGATGAGGACTCTTTGCTGAAGTCACGAACCAACAAGGATCGTCCACTCTTTCGGACCCAATTGACGATACCTTCACCACTGGCCAAGTCGAATGATCTAGGTGTCTGCAGGCTTTTACCATCTACCGTCCAATACTGAATCTCGTAACTCTCCCCATCGAATAGCCCAATCTGGAACGTGCGCGTGTCGATGATATTGCCGGCTTCCTTAGCGATTAACTGGCAGGAGGCGCCAACGTCGAGTTTCGATTCGACAATAGCCCGTCCGGCCATGCTGAGAGCCTCAAGTTCGGCAACACGTTTAACTAACAGGCGCCTCGATCGATAGCGCAACAGAAGAATTATCGCGCTAACAAGAAGGGCTACTAGGAGTATTACATAGAAAACGGACGGCCAATAGAGCCCGTCCGTCCCCTGGGCATATATGCTTGGCATGGGTGAAAAACGTGCGAAACGAGTTTAGCTGGCTTCCAGGGCCTGCTTGGCTTCACCGGTTGTCGCGTAGATATCGAAAACTTTGTGGAAACCTACTGTTGTAAAGAGATCCATCAGCGAAGGGTTAATACCACTTAGCACGACGATTCCATTTCCCTGCTGTGCCTTGCGCCATATAGTAACCAGGCACCGCAATCCTCCACTGTTTACGTAGGTCACCTCAGTCATATCGATGATCATTCTTTGATCGCCAGATCCCGCGATTTCAAGCAACTCCGACTCAAGTTCGGGCGTCTGAAGGTGGTCTAACCTCCCGCTAACGCCGACCAGCCATGTCTCGTTACCAATCTCTTCGCGCCAGATACTCATTTTCGCTCATTAGACGATCGGTATTTGACCATAATCAATGTGTTCCCTCTATGATCGTCTCTCGAGAACTGTACCTCGTCCATCAAATTTCGCATGAAATAAATACCAAGCCCCCCGATTTTCAAGCCGTTCAGATCACCAGGATCTTCAGGAACCTCGGGAGGTGGGACTTCATCTGGATCGAACGGCCGTCCGTCGTCGCTCATGGTGATCGTGAAAGAACGGTCGTCGATACGCCAACTAATACGAATATCCCCGACATTATCGCCGTCATAAGCGTGTTCGATGATGTTGGTGCAGGCTTCGTCGCAGGCGAGTTCAATACGGAATAGCTCGTCGATAGTGAATCCGGCAATTTCCGCACCCGAGACGACGAAAGCACAGGCATCGCCAATTCTTTCTAATCGTCCGGGTATCGTAAACTCGCTGGACTGGGCCATCTTCTAGAACCGTTTTAGAGATTTTAGTGCCGCTCGCCGAGTCGCTGGATATGGCGGTGAGGAGCTATGAGTATGCGATTGGAAAGCTCTGGCAATAATCCCGATTAGTAACTACCAACAGCGGAGACTGAGTCGTCATAGACGCTGAACACAGTGTCAAGGCCGGCCAGGTTCAGCACTTCTGCCATCCGCTCGGAGGGGTTGGCAATGCGCAGATCTCCATGGTGTTTTTTGTTTTCCCGCAAGGATGCTACGAGCGCGCGTAATCCGGCGCTGCTCATATAATCGATTCCTGAGAGATCGATAACCAGACGATACCGGCCATCGTCAGCCAATCCCTTGAATGTGCCTTCTAGTTCCGAGGCATTGCTGCTATCGATGCGGCCTGTAACTGTAATCAAATCGACGCGCTTAAACGATTCAGTTTCAATTTCCATCTGTATTCCTCCCATGATCTGAAAATATGAGTGGGGCATTATACCACAGGAGATAAGAGGAACAATATGGGCGCGAGTTCCAAGCCTCGCTGCTTGAATTGACCAATGAACGCGACAGCGTTGGCCTCGTGGATGCCAATTGAGTAAGATCCCTCATGATGAAAGAGGGGATGACGCGGGCATTGCTAGACAAAGGACGATCTCTAGGCTTTACTGGGATCGGCGTTAGTGAGGCGCGAACGGCAGGCCGTCTACAG
>JAUVOB010000242.1 GCA_030599405.1 Chloroflexota bacterium
AGCTGTTCGAAGTATTGGCTACCTTCGGCCGTACCTCTAAACCCATTAGCCACACCAAGGTAGACCGTCCCGTCGGTTACGGCGTTGAACAAAGAAGGCTGGTTTCTATTTAGTTCGAGCACTCGTTTCCAGCCCTGATTCAGGCGACTTGTGTGCTTCAATACATCGCGGAATCGATCGACGTCAAATCTTCGACCTGTTACCTTTTCACAAAGGCTAATCAATTCCTTTAGTTGAGCGACCACATAGCGACGATCGTTCTCGAAATCTTGATCGCCAGCCCATGTTTGGCCACCTGCCGCCCGTGTCCCGGGGATATCCATGGTGAACACAGGAATTTGGTACATACGCTCCCAAATCTCGGCCCACTTGATGTATGTGTTGCAGGCGTTGGTCAAGACGGCCAACGTAGGTCTAGGGACATGACCCATTGGATGGTCACCTCCGCGAAGCTGGAGGGCCACGTCGGCCTTCACATAGCCGCAGATATCGGGAGAATAGCCATAGTCCTCAGCCTCGTTCAGATATTCATGAGCTATACGGCGCACAGCTGTCTGAAGGGAGTTGATCTCCGGGAATACCATGGGCAGGTCGAAAACGCGAAGTATCTCAGCCAGGCTACCCATCACAAATACGTAGGCCGCTTGCCCACCGTCCTGAGCCGCACCGTCTAGCTCGGCGAACCACTGCCGAAATAGCTGGGCGCCTTCCCGGTTTCCTCGCCCAACTATCTCCGGACCAACCGTTTTGGTCATTTGATCGTCCTTCGCTTAGGCAAAGAGAATGTTCTCCATAAAGGTTTCTAGCTGGATCTCTAGATGGTCGAAACTGGTCATGTTTTCTTCGAACTCGCTAACGAAGTAGGGGGTGCCGTATTCATCGAGGGCATAGGTGTAGGCGACTTGTTCCTCCAAGCCCGGTTCGCACATCTTGGCAGCCGTGACTATGGCCGCTTCAGCGCTCGATCCTTTCACGCGCTCCAGGAGCATCTTTTCTTTCGGTTTCCTCAGGTCGTGCTGGACAGGGCTGTACGTTGAGTTCTCTAAATAGGCTTGCGCCAGGTTGTAAAGGGGATCTCCCTCGAGGGGGATATCTTCCTGGATCCAACGAAGTCCGATCATCAAGTCGTCATCCACAACGTAACAAGATTGGGACACCATATGAAGCAGGTCCAGAGGTGGCTGTTCGCAGAAACCACCCTCGAATACAACCCGGATCCGGTCCTGCCTTTTGGCTGTTCGGGTTTTAATCAATGGTAAGACGTGGTGAAGCAACTCGTTATGTTCCTCGCGAGGGATCATGCCCCCAACGGTCATAAGCAAGTAGGACTCATAGGTTGAGACCAACCAGGGCATTTCCCGCTTTATGGCATACATTTCGTGGAGCAAGGCGCGGTTTTCATTGAAGACGACCATCGACCGTCGGAGCGCTTCGTCTGAGACGGTGTGACCGGCGATCTCCTCGACCACGCGTTTAAGCCGATCGTATTCATCCCTGAGATATTGAACCGAATGTGTAGAGTTCGCATTTTGGGGTAGATACAGTATCTGGCACGGATAGGTGAAGTTACGCCCCCACACGGCAGCCAGATTTCGGGCGGCGTCACAGATAGGATGGGTGACGAACATATCCAGGTCAATCCGCTCGCTGAGGGCAAGCTCCAACGAGGTTTTCAGGATAGAACAAAGATAGGAGCCGAAGCGCGAATCAGCGTGAATCGACTCCAGGGGGGCTCCGCGGATCTTCAAGGGCAACATGCCTGCCGCGTGGACGATTTCCTCTGGGAAGTAAACCTGAAAATGGCCGACTACTTTGCGGCCTTGCTGGCGCCAGCGCCGGACGGAAGGGTAATCGATATCCTCTAACAGTTCCCGACACTCGTACAGTACGCCTTTTAACGGTTGGTTCCGCCAGCTATCAAACACCCTCACATTCACGAGCAAATGCTCCATTTTTAATGCACAACGTCAGGAAAGTGCGACAAATCAAGTATACTTTCGCCATCATATTGTGTCAATACACAAACGGACATTCGTTGCGATCTCAATGTTCGGAATGAGCGATATGAGTTGATTAGAGAGGAGCAAAAGGGCGTAATCTTGAAAGCCGTACTGTGACGTGCTATCGTACGGTTTCGAATTAATTAATGGTGACAGAGGCACTCTACCACGAATTATGGCCAAGCGAATCCTCTATGTAGAGGACAATTACCCCAATATGCTACTGATGAAGCGGATTGTGGAAGCCGAGGGATATGAACTTCTCACCTCTGTGGACGGTGAGGGTGGCTGGTTAATAGCCTCAGAAGAAATCCCTGACTTGATCTTCGTTGATCTGCGTCTTCCGGGGGATGTGGACGGGTTCGAGCTCCTGCAGCGTATAAAATCAGACTTCGATCTTCAGCATATTCCAGTCGTCGTCCTAACCGCCGGTGGGTCGAGAGACACAGAAGAACAGGCGCGAAGTTATGGCTGTGACGAATTTTGGCAGAAACCAGCCGATATTCGGGAAATCAGAGCGATCATCCGAAAATACATTGGTAAGGAAAAGACAACCAACTGATAAAAACTGAAAAGGGAGGGGCGAGAAGGATGATCCGTCCTGAACGGAGACAGTTGCTCGCCTAGCGCTGAGGATTGATTCATGAGCTTTCTCTCGCATCTTGAGTGTTCCAATTGTAGCAGTACGTATGACGCCGAAGGATTGATCAGAGTCTGCCTAGAGTGTGGATATCCTTTGCTGGCTCGTTATCACCTCGATCAGGCGCGAGGGCGACTCGATAGGGATGAGATAACGGAACGACGGGCCGAGCTTTGGCGCTTTCGTGAGTTGTTACCGGTAAGGGATCCCGCGAACATCATAACCATGGGTGAAGGGGGAAAGCCACTCTTAAAACTGGAACGACTGGGCAAACAGCTAAGTCTCAGCAACCTTTATCTTAAAGACGAGGGGCAGAATCCCACCGGGAGCTTCAAAGCTCTGGGACTTTCCGTCGCTGTAAGCCGAGGAGTGGAGTTGGGTGCCGGTGAATTCGTCATTCCGACGGCAGGTAACGCCGGCGGGGCATTGGCCTCTTACGCAGCGAGAGCTGGCGTACCTGCCCACGTATATATGCCCCAAGATGCGCCGCTGATTAATATCCTGGAGGTTCAAATGGCCGGGGCGGACCTGCACCTGGTTTCCGGTCTCATCAACGACGCAGGCAGAGAGGCGGCGGCCGCAGCCAGCGAGCACGGCTGGTTCGATGTATCCACGCTGAAAGAGCCCTATCGTCTGGAAGGCAAGAAAATTATGGGGTATGAGCTGGCCATCGCCTTCGACTGGCAGCTTCCAGATGTCATCATCTATCCCACCGGAGGGGGAACTGGTCTGGTGGGCATGTGGAAGGCTTTCAACGAGATGGAGGCTTTAGGCTGGATCGACGGATATAGACCCCGAATGGTGACCGTTCAATCTTCGGGCTGCGCTCCCATCGTTAAGGCCTTTCACGAGGGAGCTGAGGAGGCCGAGCCGTGGGAGGAAGCAATCACCCTTGCTGGCGGTCTACGCGTGCCCATGGCTATTGGAAGCCGGCTTATCCTGGCAGCGTTGGTTGAAAGCGGAGGTACGGCCGTCGCTCTCGATGATAGCCAGTTTCGCGAAGCCCAGCTCAGGCTGGCATCCATTGAGGGCATCTTTGCCTGCCTGGAAGGGGCAGCCACAATTGCTGCGGTAGAGACACTGGTTGAACAGGATTGGATAAAGCCAGAGGAGCGCGTTGTCGTCTTCAACACGGGTACGGGACTAAAGCACAGGTTGATGTTGGTGTA
>JAUVOB010000218.1 GCA_030599405.1 Chloroflexota bacterium
GCTAACCAATGATCTTGGTGAATTGCGGATCTACCTCGATATTGGCGGCCGAGATTGGCTAATAAATGAAGTTCTTAAACTACACAATGATATGAGCCTAGGAGGCATTCCTCACACATGGGTTCTAAATGAAGGACAACACGCTGAAGATTATTGGAGCGAGCATTTGCACGAATACCTTGAATGGTATGGGCAGCCATGGCCAACGGAAAGAGACCTCTATCCAGCATGCGTCCAAGAGGCCATGGGTCCGGATCAAGAATGACCAGGCCATGAGGGGCAGTGTTTGAGAGTCGCTTTCAGTAAAGGGCTTGTCTGAATTTACCCTTCCAGTCTACTCGGTTCTCCGCCGGAAACTCAACCAGATCAGGAAAAGAAGCACAAAAGCAGCCAGGATCGTAAGTATGACTACCTTTGCCAGTCCAGTGGCAAATATGGCTACCAGCCCAAAAGCTAGGCTCAACGCATAGTAGCCGACGACGATCGTCCTGGTAGGTACTTTCTCGTCAGCAAGACGAAAATGAAGATGCCCTCTATCCCCATAGAAAGGGCTGCGCCCAGTTCGGACCCGATCGGTCACGCGCCAGATACCATCCAGGATAGGTACAGCGAGGACAAGCAGCGCGGTCGCTATCTTTGCCGGGGACAAGATAGCCAAGGTGGCTAAGTTATATCCCACTACATATGCCCCGGCGGTGCCCAGAAAGATTCGCGCTGGCGCGAAATTGTAGGGCAAGAATCCGAGCAACGCGCCGGCTAAGGCCAATGGGAATGCTGCTACCGCCTCTTGGCCTAATCGATAACTGTGCCAGGCAAATAACATGGCAGCGATCGTCCCTACCCCAGCAGCCAATCCATCGAGGCCATCTAGCCAATTGACTGTGTTTATTACTCCGACGATCCAGAAAATGGTGATCACCAGCACGAGGGGGAATGAATCGATCCAGACTGCATCCCCGCTAAACGGATTTGTGAAAACCTCGATAAAGACGATGTGGGCAATGGCGATCCCTGCCCCTGCTAGCTGGATGAGAAACTGCGCCCAAGGGGGTAGCTCTTTGAAGTCGTCAATTAACCCACCGACGAAGACGACCAATGTCCCGATTACCACGCCGCGTAGCCTCAGGGCATCCTCTCCAGAAGGTGGCATGATGAGGTAGATAGCGGCGATCCCTGCCAGAAAGGCCAGCGTTACCGGTAGTCCACCCAACTTTGGAATAGGCGTCTTGTGACGTCTACGACCCCCTGGTTTGGCCTCTACTCCCCAGGATTCAGACAGGCGGCTGGCGGCGGGCGTGAGAGAAAAAGCCACAAGTAAGGCTATCAAGAATATGATAAGATATGATGTCATAAACTCTAGTGAATTAGAAGCTTACAGTTGAAGGGTTATACAGAATCCAAATGAAGCTCGGTCTATTTATATCGTTCCGAATTGCCGGTCACCGGCATCACCCAGTCCAGGTACGATGAATCCAATATCATTTAGATGCGCATCGACCTTTGCGACATAAACATCCACGTCTGGATGGGCGTATTGTAGGGCCTCGATCCCCTCGGGAGCGGCAAGAATGCCGACATACTTGATCCGGTCAACGCCCCATGTTTTCAGCGTATCAACCGCAGCGACAGATGATCCACCTGTCGCCAGCATGGGATCGAGGATCAGGCACACCTGGACAGTCGGAGCGTCAGGTAGTTTATTGTAGTAGGCTACTGGTTGTAACGTTTCCTCGTCCCGATATAGTCCAATGTGCCATACTTCAGAGCCTGGCATCATCTCCCACACACCGTTTACCATGCCAAGTCCGGCTCGCAGTATCGGAACCAACCCAACCTTTTCGACAAGATTATAGCCATCGGCGGTACCCAAAGGTGTATTAACCGAGATTGGCTCTAGAGCGAGATCAAAAGTCGCTTCGTAACAAAGCAAGAGAGTAATCTCTCTGATGAGCTCTCGGAATACTTTTGGATCTGTTGAAGTCCGCCGCAATATTGTTAATTTTTGCTTTACAAGTGGGTGTTGTGATTCGTGGATTATCCCCATATTATTCTCCATATTAATATTTCTGATGATTTTACGGTCTATTTCTGGCGCGGTCGAATGACGTCTCCAATAACCTGGTCTTGAGTCACGGCTTGATACGCAACTCGTTGCGGTTGGCGTATAATGATGGTAACAATGACCGAGCGAATAGACCAAGATCGAGCCATATCCCCCGCCCAAAAAACCGAGGATAAAAACTTGGATGGGCTTTTGAGACCGCAGTATCTGAGCCAATTTATTGGACAGAGAAAATTGCGAACCAATCTTCGCATTCTCTTCGAGGCCGCCAAGGGTAGGGAAGAATCGCTCGACCACATTCTATTTCACGGTCCACCAGGCCTGGGAAAAACGACCCTCGCTCATGTTGTAGCCAATGAGATGCTCGTTAATATCCGCACTACGTCCGGACCGGCAATCGAGCGAGCGGGTGACCTGGCGGCGATTCTGACCAATCTTCGGGCGGGAGACATCCTCTTCATCGACGAGGTTCACCGGCTCGGCCGCGCCGTAGAAGAGATCCTTTATCCAGCCATGGAAGATTTTGCCCTGGATATCGTCGTCGGAAAAGGACCAGGCGCAAAAAACGTTCGACTGAGGCTCCCGAGGTTCACCGTAGTTGGCGCAACAACCCGATTGGCCTTGTTGACGGCGCCGCTACGATCGCGATTTGGCGCCATGTATCGCATGGACTTTTACGATGACGAGTCAATTCAGACTATTGTTGTCCGGGGCGCCGGCATCTTAGATGTTCCCATTGAGGCTGACGGCGCAGCCGAGATTTCCAAGAGATCACGTGGAACTCCCCGTGTGGCTCTCCGGCTTCTTCGTCGAGTTCGCGATTATGCACAGGTTCGAGGAGATGGACGGATCACGCGCCAGTCGGCGATTGAAGCCCTTCTGTTACTCGAAATAGACGAGCTTGGATTGGATGATCTAGATCGTCAGGTTCTGCTCTCGATAATTGAAAAGTTTGACGGCGGTCCTGTCGGATTGGATACGATCGGCGCCTCGATAAGTGAAGAATCCGACACGATTATGGATGTTGTCGAGCCATATCTGCTACAACTTGGATTTCTAGAGCGAACAGCAAGAGGTAGGATGGCTACAGCCCACGCCTATCGCCACCTGGGTGTTGAACAGAAAACCGACGGAGAAGGTGACGAGCAGGCTCGTCTCTTTGATTAGTAACCCTTTAAACAACCAGTGATGTTTAAGGGTTACGAAGGGAGCTCAGAACGGGCATTATGACTGATCTTGCCAGAATTCTGATTATTATAGGCCTGGTAATTACCTTTGCCGGGGTGCTTCTTCTGATTGCCATCCGCTATTTCCCCTGGCTCGGTAACTTGCCAGGTGATATCCGTTTTGAAACGGAGAACTTCAATGTCTACCTGCCTTTGGCAACGATGTTGCTAGTTAGCATCTTGGCCAGCATCATTCTCAATATCGTAATTCGGATTTTTCGCCGTTGAGTGATTCCTTATAATCTGTGTAGCAGGGCTCTCTGGCTCATGCAGATTGTTCCCAGATGCGGATGGGCTCGAAGCCCAGCTAAACGTCAGAACCCCCCGAAATAGCGTAATTCTAGTAGCAGTTAGTCACCTGATTACATATTTCGATGCCCAAAACAATTGATTTTCATTACACGCTTCCAGAACGAAGCATCGCTCAGAATCCTTTACCGCAGCGAGACGCCTGCCGTCTGCTCGTGCTTAATAGGGATGATGGCAGTGTCCATCATAAGAGATTCTCAGATATAGTTGAGTATCTTAATCCTGGTGATGTGTTGGTTGTCAATAATAGCCGGGTGATTCCAGCCCGTCTCTATGGACTCAAGGCCGATACTGGGGGACAGGTCGAGATTCTGCTGTTAGAAAAGCTGGACGGAGAAGAGTGGCTTGTCTTGGTCGGGGGAAAGAAGGTAGCTCCCGGGCTAAGTGTTAGGCTACTCGACAGAGATGGGCAGGATGCCGATCTGGTGGTAGAGGTAGTTGCCGCGGAGCAGGGTCCGGTTCGAATAATCCGTTTCAGCCAGCCCATTGAAGCCTTTTTCGAGAAGTTGGGACACACACCCTTACCTCCTTACATCCATGCCCCACTGGACGATCCTGAACGATACCAAACCATTTACGCGCGCC